>SXNB01000234.1 GCA_005777205.1 Burkholderiales bacterium
GAATAAGCGTCTGCGGCGGGCGCTCCCGGCTTCATGGGTCCACATTCTAGTTAGAATCGCGGCCATGAAACTCAACGACATCGAACGCGCCATGCGCGCCGGCGACCTGGGACGCGCGCCGCAGATCGCCATCGAGCACCAGATCCAGGTCGGGGATTACTTCGGTGCGGAGGACTTCGTCGAGGTCACTCAGGCTCATATCATGGCTGACACGGAGAGCCTGGGCGAGTCCGGCGTGAAATGGCTGGAGGAAATGGCGCTGGAGGACGGCGGCAGGGCACGGGTCCGCGTCCCGACCATTACCGACCCCCGCGGTACCGACTTCGCCAAGGCGAAGGTGCTGAAGCAGCCGGAGCGGTTCCTGGAGCTGGAGCGTCGCACCATCGCCGCATTCCAGAAGCTGGGGGTGTCGCTCACCGACACCTGCATCAATTACCAGACCATACAGGCGCCGACCCGCAATGAAAGCGTGGCCTTCGGCGACACCGGCGTGGTCATTTATGCCAATTCCGTTTGCGGCGCGCGCTCGAACTACGAGGGCGGGCCTTCCGCGGTATCGGCCGGGCTTACCGGACGCACGCCGCGCTACGGTTTTCACCTCGATCCGCAGCGCCGGGCGACAGTCCGCATTCGCGCGGACTGGACGCCGCGGTCGCTCAACGAGTGGGGCGCGCTGGGCGGGGTGGTCGGCAAGCTTGCCGGCAACTATTGGTCGGTGCCGGTGGTTCAAGGCCTGGAAGGCGCGCCCGGCTCCGACGCCTTGAAGCACTTTGGCGCGGCAATGGCGAGCTTCGGTTCCATTGCGATGTTCCACCTGGTCGGCATCACGCCGGAAGCGGTGCGGCTGGAGGACTGCGGCGGCGACAAGCTGCCGGTCGCGCATCGCGTGGGCGAGGCCGAGGTGCGCGCGCTGATGGCCAACTACCCGGCGGACGGCGAGGTGGACGTGGTGGTGTTCTCCGCGCCGCAATTGAGCCTGTATGAACTGCGCGACCTGGCGAAGTTGTGCGAGGGCCGACGCTTCGCCAAGCCGCTGCTGGCGGTGACCAGCCCGCAGGTGAAGCCGGACTGCGACCGGTTCGGCTACACGAAATCCATTGAGGACGCGGGCGGCCACGTGCTCTCGGGGATGTGCTTCTACCAGTCCTATGCGCGCGAGATCGCCGAGGCCAACGGCTGGAAGCGACTCGCCACCAACAGCACCAAGATCGTCAATATCCTTGGCGGCTACGGCTACCAGCCGATGCTCGCCTCCATGGAGCGCTGCGTGGAGGCTGCGGAGAAGGGGCGCCTGGCATGAAGGAACTGATCGCGAAGCACGCCATCGGCAAGCCGGTGTCCGGGACGGCGATGGTGGCCAACGATGGCTTCTCGGCGCGTTATGACCTGGACCGCATCGGTGGCACCTTCTCCCGGCCGACACACAAGCTGGCCGGGAAATCATATGTGGGCCGAATACTGGTCCTGGACACCGCCAAGGGTGGTGTGGCGAGCGCCTGGATGCTGCGCGAGATGGCCTCGCGGGGGATCATTCCCCTCGCGCTGGTTTTCAATACCGTGAACCCGATCCTGGCGCAGGGCGCGGCCTTCGGCGGCGTCACCATGCTGTCGGGCTTCGAGAGCGAGATCACGGCGCAGGTGCCCGACGGCGCCAGGGTCGAGATCGACCCGGTGCGCCGGGTTTTGCGAATTCTTTAGGATCTGGCATGGCGCGAGGGTCGGAGCCTCTCAACACTCTCGGCCAGAGCATGGATGCACAGGTGGCGCGGGCCGACCGCGCCATGTACCAGGCCAAGCAACTGGGGCGAAACCGGGAGGTGAAGTTCGAACTCGCGCCCGCGGGCGCGCCGGCAGCCTAGGCTCTCGGCGGCCCCGCGCTCAGGCGCGGAGTGCTTCCAGCAGCTGCGGAAACACCTTCGGCGTGCCAGCGGCGATGTCGCCGCTCTCAAGCCAGCCCTGCGCGCCGGCGAGGTCGCCCACCAGGCCGCCGGCCTCCTGGATCATGAGCGCGCCGGCTGCCATGTCCCAGGGCGCCAGTCCCATCTCCCAGAACGCATCCAGCCGCCCGCAGGCGACGTAGGCAAGGTCGAGCGCTGCCGCACCTGCGCGGCGAACGCCTGAACTGTTTGTCATCAGGGTGCGCAGCTGGCGCGAATACAGGTCCAGGCGCGCCAGTTCCTTGAACGGAAACCCGGTGCCGACCAGCGCGTCCTTGAGCTGGGCGCACTTGGTGACGCGGATGCGGCGGTCGTCCAGGTACGCGCCGTGCCCCTTGGAGGCCGTGAACAGTTCGTTTTTGGCCGGGTCGTAAACCACCGCCTGCGTGGTCGCGCCGCGGTGCTGCAGGGCGATGGAGACGCAGTATTGAGGGAAACCGTGGATGAAGTTGGTGGTGCCGTCCAGCGGATCGATGACCCAGCAGTACTCGGACTTCGCGCTTTCGGACACGCCGGATTCCTCGGCCAGCATCGCGTGGTCCGGGTAGGCCTGGCGGATGATCGACAGGATCGCATCCTCCGCGGCCTTGTCCACCTGGGTCACAAAATCATTGCGGTGCTTGGCCCGTACCTCGAGGCCTTCCCGGTTGAGTGCGGCGCGATTGATGATCGAGCCGGCGCGGCGCGCGGCCTTGACCGCTGTATTGAGCATCGGGTGCATGGGGGGCGTATTCTATTATGCGGGGGTGTCTTCTCCGTCCCCGACTTCGATCCGGATCGTCCTGGTCCGCCCCAGCCACCCCGGCAACATTGGCTCGGCGGCGCGCGCCATGAAGGCGATGGGCCTCACCGACCTGCGGCTGGTTGCGCCCGAGCGTTACCCGGCGCCCGAGGCGCGATGGCTCGCGGCGCACGCGGTGGATGTGCTGGAGGCGGCGCAGGTCCACCTAACGCTCACGGAAGCGCTCGAGGGCTGCGAAGCCGCGTTCGCGCTCAGCGCGCGTCCGCGCGAGTGGTCGCCGCAGGTGCTCGCGGTGCGGGACGCTGCAATCGCCGCCGTGGCTCGGGCCGAAACGGGCCCGGTCGCGTTCGTATTCGGCCCCGAGGACACCGGCCTCGCGCAGAAGGAAGTCTTCGCCTGCCAGTACCTGGTCCACATCCCGACGGCGCAGAAACCCGGTGCCATCAACCTGGGCTCACTCAACCTCGCTCAGGCGGTGCAGGTGGTGACTTACGAAGTGTGCGTCGCCGCAGGCACCCCGGTGCCGGCTCCGCACCGCTCCGGGAAACTGGCCACGATTCAGGACCTTGAGGGCCTCTACGGGCACCTGGAGCGTGTCGCGATCGAGAGCCGGTTCCTCGACCCGGCGGCCAACTCGCGGCTGCGCGAGCGCTGGAAGCGGCTGTTCTCGCGCCTGGACATCGAGCGCGAGGAGGTCAACATCCTGCGTGGCCTGCTCAACGCCCTAGAGAAGCCCAAGGGGCAATAGCCGAGGGTTTTGCTCGGACATATTAAGATGTCGTCCATGTTCAGTCACATGCGCGAAGACATCGCCAGCGTGTTCGAGCGCGACCCGGCGGCGCGTTCCAGCTGGGAGGTGCTCACCTGCTACCCCGGCCTGCACGCGGTCTGGCTGCATCGCGTCGCGCACTGGTTTTGGGGCATCGGCCTGGAGTGGGTCGGGCGCCTGGTGTCGCACCTTTCGCGGTGGTTCACGGGAATTGAGATCCATCCGGCCGTGGTCGTCGGCCGACGCGTGTTCATCGACCACGGCAGGGGCGTGGTGATTGGCGAGACTGCCAAGATCGGCGACGACTGCACCATCTACCAGGGCGTGACCCTGGGCGGGACTTTGCTCTATCGCGGCGCCAAGCGCCACCCGACGCTGGGCAAGCGGGTCGTGGTGAGTGCCGGCGCCAAGGTGCTGGGCGGCTTCACGGTCGGCGACGACGCTAAGGTCGGTTCCAACTCAGTGGTATTGAAAGAAGTGCCGCCGGGGGTCACCGTGGTCGGCGTGCCGGGGCGGATCGTGGAGGGAAGCGAAAGGGCGGGCGACAAGGCGCAGTTCGCCGCCTACGGCGTGGTGCCGAACCAGGAAGATCCCTACATGAAGACGCTGCAGTCGCTGGTGGATCATGCCCAGGACCTGGAGCAGACCGTCTCCGCGCTCACCGAGAAAATGCGCCGACTGGAGCAGAAGCTAGCCGAGCAATCCCAGGACGCCAAGGTCGAGCCGATTCGGCCTATCAAATAGTTAATCCTTAGGCATATTTATACTTGACTGATTCTGTCGGGATTGGGTATACTTGAGCAACTTCATCGGGTATAGGCGAGCACGATCATGAAACTCACGACCAAAGGCCGCTTTGCGGTTACCGCGATGGTGGACCTGTCCATGCGCCAGACGCGCGGCCCGGTGACGCTGGCGGCGATCAGCGAGCGCCAGCGCATTTCGCTGTCGTACCTGGAGCAGCTGTTCGGCAAGCTGCGGCGCGCGCGCCTGGTCAACAGCGTGCGCGGGCCGGGCGGAGGCTACAACCTCGCCAAGCCGGCGGCGAGCATCTCCATGGCCGACATCATCGTCGCGGTGGACGAGCCGATCGATGCCACGCAGTGCGGCGGCAAGGAGAACTGCGGCGACGACGAAAGGCGCTGCATGACCCACGACTTGTGGGCGACGCTGAACGCGAAGATGCACGACTACCTGTCCTCAGTGTCGCTGGCGGACGTGGTCGCGCACCAGCATGGCAAGCCGATCGCGGTGATCAAGGACTGCCGGCCGGGCGAGAAAAGCGCGGACAGGGCCGCCGCGGCGGCGCCGGAAAAGGTCGCTGCGTGAACCGCGCCCTGAAGCTCCCGATCTACCTCGACTCCTCAGCGACCACGCCGGTGGACCCGCGCGTGGCGCAGATGATGATCCCGTACCTGACCGAGCACTTCGGCAACCCGGCTAGCCGCTCGCACGCCTTCGGCTGGAAGGCCGAGGAGGCGGTGGAGCAGGCGCGCGAGCAGGTCGCAGCACTGGTGGGCTGCGACGCCAAGGACCTGGTCTGGACCTCGGGCGCCACTGAATCCATCAACCTTGCGCTCAAGGGCGCCGCGGAGTTCTACAAGACCAAGGGCAAGCACCTGGTCACGGTCAAGACCGAGCACAAGGCGACGCTGGACTCCATGCGCGAACTCGAGCGCCGCGGTTTCGAAGTCACTTACCTCGACGTCGACGCCGAGGGCATGCTGGACCTCGCCGGGCTGGAAGCCGCGCTGCGCAAAGACACCATCCTAGTGTCGGTGATGTTAGTCAACAACGAGATCGGCGTCATCCAGGACATTCCGGCGATCGGCGAGCTATGCCGCAGCCGCGGTATCCTGCTCCACGTCGACGCGGCGCAGGCCACCGGCAAGTGCGACATCGACCTGTCGGCGCTCAAGGTGGACTTGATGTCCTTCTCGGCGCACAAGACCTACGGCCCGAAGGGCGTGGGCGCGCTGTACGTGCGCCGCAAGCCCCGCGTCCGGCTCGAGGCTCAGATGCACGGTGGCGGCCACGAGCGCGGCTTCCGCTCCGGCACGCTCGCCACCCACCAGATCGTCGGCATGGGCGAAGCCTTCCGCCTTGCGCGCGTGGAAATGGGCGCCGAGCGCGAGCGCATGCGCGCCATGCGCGACCGCCTGCTCGCCGGCATGCGCGAGATGGAGGAGGTGTTCCTCAACGGCCACTTCGAGCGCCGCGTGCCGCACATCCTCAACGTGAGCATCAACTTCGTCGAGGGTGAATCGCTGATCATGGCGGTCAAGGACATCGCGGTGTCCTCGGGTTCGGCCTGCACCTCGGCCTCGCTTGAACCCTCCTACGTGCTGCGGGCACTGGGGCGCTCGGACGAGCTGGCGCATTCGTCCATGCGCTTCACCCTCGGGCGCTTCACCACCGAGGAGGAAGTGGACTACACCCTCGCGCACCTGAAGGCCCGGGTGGCCAAGCTGCGCGAGATGTCACCGCTTTGGGAAATGCACAAGGATGGCATCGAACTCAGCACCGTGCAGTGGGCGGCGCACTAGCCGCGACAGGATCAGATAACCGGAGCACACCATGGCATACAGCGAAAAATTGATC
>SXNB01000235.1 GCA_005777205.1 Burkholderiales bacterium
CCTTCCCGACGAGCCGCGCATCGTGGATTCCACCGGCGCACTCGAACTTCGCAGCCAACCCAAGAAAATGCTCGTTATCGGCGGCGGCATCATCGGCCTGGAAATAGGCACGGTGTACTCCACGCTGGGCACGCGCCTGGACGTGGTGGAGATACTCGATGGCCTGATGCTGGGCGCGGATCGGGACCTGGTCGCCGTCTGGCAGAAATACAACGCCAGGCGCTTTGACCGCGTGATGCTGAAGACGAAGACCAGCAAGGTCGAGGCGAAGAAGGACGGCCTGCATGTCACATTCGAAGGCGCGGACCCCGCCATTTACGACATGATCCTGGTGTCCGTCGGGCGTCTGCCGAACGGTAAGAACATCAGCGCCGACAAGGCCGGCGTTACCGTGGATCCGCGTGGCTTCATCCCGGTGGACAGCCAGATGCGCACCACGGTGCCGCACATCTTCGCCATTGGCGACATCGCCGGCCAGCCTATGCTGGCGCACACGGCGGTGCACGAGGGCCATGTCGCCGCGGAGGCCGCCTCCGGGAAGAAGTCGCACTTCGACGCCCGCGTCATCCCGTCGGTGGCCTATACCGACCCGGAGATCGCGTGGGTTGGCCTCACCGAGGAAGAAGCGAAGAAGCAGGGCGTAAAAGTGAGCGTAGCCAAGTTCCCCTGGGCCGCTTCGGGGCGCGCCATCGCCAACACGCGCGACGAGGGCTTCACCAAGCTCATCTTCGATGCTGAGACGCATCGCGTCGCGGGGGGCGGCATCGTCGGCACCGGCGCGGGCGATCTCATAGCCGAGATTGCGCACGCTATCGAGATGGGATCGGACGCGGTAGACATCGGCAAGACCATCCATCCGCACCCAACGGTGTCGGAGTCCATCGGCATGGCTGCAGAAGTGTTCGAGGGCGTCTGCACCGATTTGCCGCCGCAGAGGAAGCGCTAATGCGGGGCGCAGGGCGGCACCGAATGTATTTGATTGGTTACATGACCGGCGGGCATGCGAGGCTGCGGGCCCATGACCCAGGACGAACTGAAGCAGCTGGGGGCGCAGGCGTGGCTTTTCCCGAACATGCCCGAGCGTGCCCACGGGGCGCAGTATTTGCCATGGCGCCCTTTGCGTGACCACCCTGGCGCTGAACGCATGACCGATGGTGGCAGAACCCGCTGCTTGACAGCCGGATCTGACCGCAGACATTCGAATCGCGCAACGCGAACGGGAAGGAAGTTCCCATCCCCGATCCCTCCAAGGCGCTTGAGAGAGTCGCGCATGCCTGCACCCGATCAATTTTGTTGTCAGCAAGATCGAGGGTGGAGACGGGACCTCGAGCGTGCCAACGTGGTGCACCTTCGACATGCGGATCGGCCTCTACCCGGGGCAGGACCTCGCGGCGGTGCGCGCGGAAGTCGAGGCGACCGTAGCCGCCGCGGCAAATGACGATCCTTTCCTTGCGAATAATTCACCACACGTCGTGTACCACGGCTTTCAGGCCGAGGGCTACGTGCTGCCGCAGGGCAGCGAGGCGCAGCTGCTACTGGAGAAATGCCACCAGCAGATCGCCGGCAGCGCGCTCGCGCAGAGGGTCGGCACCGGCACTACGGACGCGCGCTTCTAAGCCCTGTATGCCGGCATCCCTGCGCTGGTCTACGGCCCCGCCGCCGAGAACATCCACGCCTTCGACGAGCGCGTGGATCTGGAGTCGATGCGCCGCGTCACGCAGGCGCTCGCGCTCTTCGTCGCTGAGTGGTGCGGGGTAGAAGCACAGGTTTCCTGAATGCGCTGGGGCTCGCGGCCATGCGCCGCGCTGGGCAACGAGCCCTGATACAAAAATGGGCCGTGCTACGCTCAGCCCCATGACCCGGGACGAACTGAAGCAGCAGGTGGCCCAGGCGGCGCTCAAACACGTCGTCGAGGACAAGGTGGTCGGCGTCGGTTCCGGCTCCACCGTGAACCTGTTCATCGACGCGCTGGCCACCATCAAGGGCCGCATCGAGGGCGCGGTGGCGGCCTCTGAGGCGAGCGCAGAGCGCCTGAAGAAGCACGGCATCCGCGTCTTCGACCTGAACAGCGTCTCCGAACTGCCAGTCTACGTGGACGGCGCTGACGAGATCACCGAGCACCTGCATATGATCAAGGGTGGCGGCGGCGCGCTGACGCGCGAGAAGATCATCGCCGCCGTGGCGACAAAATTTGTCTGCATCTGCGACGCCTCCAAATTAGTGCCGGTGCTCGGGAAATACCCGTTGCCCATCGAGGTGATCCCGATGGCGCGAGGCTACGTCGGGCGCGAGATGCTGAAGCGGAAGTCGCAGCCGGTGCTGCGCGAAGGCTTCAAGACCGACAATGGCAACCTGATCCTAGATTGTCACGGCCTGACCATCCTTGATCCTTCAGCGCTGGAAGCGGAACTAAACAGCATCGCTGGCGTGGTCACCAACGGCCTGTTCGCGCGCCGCGGCGCGGACGTGCTACTGCTGGGTGCCCCGGGCGGGTTCCAGACGCTGAAGCGGAAAGGCTAGGCGGCCTTCAGTTGGAGGGTGGGACGTAACCCTGCGCCACGTCGGCGCCGTCGCCGAAGAAGTGCTTTTCCATCTGCTCGGTGAGGTACTTGCGCGCGCGGATGTCGGCGAGGTTCAGCCGGTTCTCGTTCACCAACATGGTCTGGTGCTTGAGCCACTGCGCCCAGGCTTCCTTGGACACGTTCTCGTAGATACGCTGGCCGAGCGGACCCGGATAGGTCGGGCGGTCGAGCCCCTCGGCCTCGCGGCCGAGCTTCACGCATTTCACCATTCTAGCCATCGGGATTGAACCTAGATTCGTTTCAGGAAAATCTTGGAGCCACGCTTCCAATTATAGAGGGCCTTGCGCTCCCCCGGCAGTGCGTCGACGCCCGACTCGCGGAAGCCCTGGTCGAGGAACCAGTGCTGCGCCCGGGTGGTCAGGGCGAAGAGCCGGTGGATCTTGCGCGCCTTCCCGCGTGCCTCGCAGGCCTGCAGCAGGCGCTCGCCGTAGTCGCTGCCGCGGTAGTCGGGCGCGACCGCCAGGCAGGCGAACTCGGCGCTCTTCGATTCAGGGTACGGGTACAGCGCCGCGCAGCCAACCACCACGCCGTCGTGCACCACCACCTCGAAGTTCCCGATCTCCTGCTCCAGGCGCTTGCGGTTGCGCTTGACCAGCGTGCCGTCGGCCTCCAGCGGCTCGATCAGCGCGATGATGCCGCCTGCGTCCTCGATGCGCGCCGGGCGCAGCTGCTCCACCGGGTCGGCGGTGATCATGGTGCCGACGCCGGAGTGGGTGAACAACTCGAGCAGCGTGCCGCCGTCGCTACGGCGGGAAACGATGTGCGCGCGGCCGACGCCGCCAGCGAGCGAGCGCAGCGCGCAGCGCAGGATTCGCGCGAGGTCCCTGGGCTCGGGATTGAGCTTGAGCAGTGCTTCGGCCTCGCGCGCCGTCATCTCGCGGACCGGCTCGCCCTTGCGGTTCTCCGGCAGGCGGTCCGACAGCAGCAGCAGCTTGTCGGCCTTGAGCGCGATGGCCACGCTCTCGGCCACGTCTTCCCAGGAAAGGTTGAACACCTCGCCGGTGGGCGAATAGCCGATATGGGGCACCAGGACGATCTCGCCTGTCTCCAGGCGCCGGGCGATGGCGGCGGCTTCCACCTTGCGCACCGCGCCGGTGAACTGGAAATCCACGCCGTCCACGACGCCGATCGGACGCGCGATGAGGTAGTTGCCCGAGCCCACGCGGATAGCGCTACCCGCCATGGGCGAGTTGGGCAGGCCCTGCGACAGCAACGCCTCGATCTCGACCCGGAGCACGCCCGCGGCATGCTTGACCGCGGTGAGCGAGGCCGCGTCGGTGATGCGCATGCCTTTGGCGTAGCGGGAGCGCAGGCCTTTGGCGCGCAAATCGGCCTCGATTTGCGTGCGCGCCCCGTGCACCAGCACAAGGCGAATGCCCAGCGCAGCAAGCAGATTGAGGTCGTGCACGAATTTCGCGAACCGCGCCCGTTCGGCGACCATTTCGCCACCGAAGCCGATGACGAAGGTGCGGCCGCGGAAGGCGTGCACGTAGGGCGCGGCCTGGCGGAACCAGCGGACGAACAACTCAGGGTGCGGGAGCGTGGTCATTGGTCGTTGAATTAATTGGAGATTCTACGGCACCCCGGAGCGCGGTCAAATGCGACGTCAACCGGCGGGAACGCAATTGCGGTAGAGGCCGTCAGAGTCACGAAGGAAATGTCCATGCGCCGAATCCTGTTCTGCAACCTTGCCGCCGTGATTTCGCTGTCCGCTGTGCCTGCAAAGGCCGCGAAGGACGGGGAGGACTGGCGGCTCTTTGGCAACGTCCTCGCGCTGGTGCAGCAGTTCGTGCGCGTCGCGGCCGCGGACCCGGACGCCGAGCCGGCGCAGAAGGGCGTGGAATCCGTCTTCGGGGGCAAGAATGCGGAAGCGAACCGTGCTGCCGGGGACGTGCTCTCCGAAGTCCTGCGCGAGATGCCAGCCGAGCAACGTGGCGCCTTCACCTCCATTGCGTGCGACGTGCTCATCATCGCGCGCCGCGAGCAGCTTAGGGCGCTGGTCGAGCGCGACTAGGACGAGGCGCTGCGCGCGCGCAGGGAACTGCATGCGATGGGCCTGCGCTACTGGGACGAGCAGCATTATGAGGAAGCGGTGAAACGCGACGACCGGATCGCTGTCGAACTGTTCCTCGCCGGCAAGGGCCTCGCCCCTAGAACTCTCCGGTAAGCGCGGCCAGCGCCGCCAGCGCCGCCGGCGCCGCGGTTTCGGTCCGCAGTACCCGGGGCCCCAGGCGAACGGCGGAGAATCCGGCCTTCGCGAAAAGTTTCTCTTCTACGGCGTCAAAACCGCCTTCGGGGCCGGCCGCCAGCGTCACGGCCCCGGTTCCGGATGTCAGCACGTCCTTCAGACCCTTGGTGCCTCCCGGACTGAGCAGGATGCGCAAGCCGACCGACGGCGCGGCGCAAAAGGTGGCGACGCCAAGCGGCGCAGCGATAGACGGCACGCGATTGCGGCCGCACTGCTCGCAGGCGGCGATGGCGACACGGCGCCAGTGCGCAACCTTGGCCGCGGTGCGCTCGGCCTCCAGGCGCACCACCGATTTGCCGGCAAGCAGGGGCTGGATTGCGGCGACGCCCAGCTCAACCGCCTTCTGAATCGTGAGGTCCATGCGCTCGCCCGAGGAAATTCCCTGCGCGAGCGTCACCGCCAGGGGCGACTCGCGCTCCGCCGCGTGGTGCGTGCCCAATTCCGCTACCAGCGCCTTGCGCTCCTGCAGCACCAGCCGGGCCGGATACTCCCCGCCGCGGCCGTCGAACAGGACGAAGGCTTCGTTTGGCCGCAGCCGCAGGACGCGCAGGTGGCGTGCCACGACCTCGGGCAGTTCGATGCGCGCGCCCGGCGCCAACTCTCCGTCGTAATAAAACCTCGCCATCGCCGGATTCTCGCACCGGCGCCGGGTCCGCGCCGCTTAGCGTGTGCAAACCCAGCCGAGGACGCTGCAACCGCCCTGCGCGCAGCGCTTCAGCGCCCGCGTTTCGGCCTCGTCGCGCGTCACGCCGGAGGCGATGGCGGCCTTCGCCGGGCCGTCGGCGCGAGGGCCGGTGATGGGCAATGACGCCAAAGCGGTTAGGCGGGGCCGACTGCCTCTTGCCTTCATTTGCGGCAGGGGCGGCGGGGGCATCGCAGGGAGAACCGCCGCAAGGAGCGCCGAGAGGTTCCGCACCGCGACCATTCCTACATCGTCGCGCCTAGAACCCAGGGCGCGAACTCGTCTTCGCCGTAGCCGAAGGCCTCGCTCTTGGTCTTCCTGCCCGAAGCGGTCTCCAGCACCAGCTGGAAGAAGCGCTGGCCCACCTCGGCGACGCTTTCCTTGCCGTCGATGATGGTGCCGCAGTTGATGTCCATGTCCTCTTCCTGGTGCTCCCAAAGCGCGGTGTTGGTGGCGAGCTTGAGCGACGGCGAGGGCTTGCACCCATAGGCCGAGCCGCGGCCAGTGGTGAAACAGATCATGTTGGCGCCGCCGGC
>SXNB01000236.1 GCA_005777205.1 Burkholderiales bacterium
CCAACAACCTGGACATCAACAGTATCCGCTGGCTGGAGGACGTGCTGAACCAGCGCAACAGCACCATGGTGATCATTTCCCACGACCGGCATTTCCTCTCCAGCGTGTGCACCCACATGGCCGACGTGGACTACGGTGGCATCAAGGTCTACGCTGGCAACTACGACGACTACATGGAAGCGGCCACGCTGGCCAAGCAACAACAACAGAAGGACAACGCCAAGGCCAAGGACCGGATCTCGGACCTGGAGGAATTCGTGCGGCGCTTCCGCGCCCACAAGGCGAAGGCGCGCCAGGCAACCTCGCGCATGAAAATGATCGAGAAGCTGAAGCCCGAGGAAGTGAAGCCCTCTAGCCGGCAGTACCCGTTCATCCGCCTCACGGTGGACCCGAAGGAAAAGCTGCACCGCCTCGCGATCGAGGCCAAGGGGCTGGGGAAAGGCTTCAACAAAAAGCCGCGCCTCTTCGACAAGCTCGACCTCGCCATCGAGGCGGGGGAGAAGGTCGCCATCATCGGCCCCAACGGCATCGGCAAGACCACGCTGCTGAGGTGCCTCGCCTCCGGCGCGGCCGAGGGCGGGCTGCAGCCGGATGGGGGGGCCGTGAAGTGGGCCGAGAAGGCGCGCGCCGGCTACTGGCCGCAGGACCCGGCTGATGAACTGAAGACCGAGGAAACCCTGGCCGACTGGCTCGGGCGCTGGCGCCGCAAGGACCGGCCGGAGCAGGACGACCAGATCGTGCGCGCGACCCTGGGCCAGCTGCTCTTCTCCGGCGACGACCAGAAGAAGGAACTGAAGGTGATCTCCGGCGGCGAGGGCCAGCGCATGATGATCGGCAAGCTCATCCTGCAGATGCCCAACGTCATGCTGTTGGACGAACCGACGAATCACCTCGACATGGAATCTCTCGAGTCGCTGAACACGGCGCTGGACAAGTACACCGGGACATTGGTGTTCGTCTCGCACGACCGCGAGTTCGTGTCCTCCCTGGCCACCCGCATCATCGAGCTCAAGCCCGCAGGCGAGGGCAAGCCCGCGAAAGTGGTGGACTTCCACGGCAGCTACGAGGATTACCTCGCGGGCGTCTCTAGGTAACCGATCGGTTACATCAAGCCAGGGAAATCGTGGTCTGTCCCTGATTTCGCCTTCCCAGGCGCTCGCGCCGGCGCCCACCGATAGAATCCGCCCCCTGATGCTCTCCCTGCGCAGCCTGTTCCTCCGCATCACCCTGCCGCTCGCCGCGTTCAACCTGATCAACCAGGGTTCACGCGCGGTGATGGCAGTGGTAGGGCCGGTACTGGCAGTGGAGTTCGGCCTCTCCGCGAGCGAGCTGGGTGCGCTCGCGGCGATCATGTTCGTCACCTACGGCCTGGTGCAGTTGCCGGTGGGCATCGCCCTCGACATGGTGGGCCCGCGCCTCGTGCAGAGCGCGCTTGCGCTGCTCGCCGCCGCCGGCTTCGCGGTGTTCGCGTTCGCCGAGGGCTTTGTCGGCATGGCAGTGGCGCGCGCCATGCTGGGCGTGGGTGTGTCCGCCGGCCTGATGGCGCTCATCAAGGCGAACGCGCAGTGGTTTCCGACCACGCGCGTCGCGGCGATGACCGGCTGGGGGCTCGCCATCGGCACGCTGGGAGCGGTGCTCGCCACCGCGCCCGCCGAGGCCGTGCTGCCCCACATCGGCTGGCGCGGGATTTTCTGGCTGATGGGCGGGTTTTCGTTTGCAGCGGCGGTGTGGATGTTCCTTGCCATGCCGGAAAAGCCTGCGGCGCAGCCGGCGCAGGGCAAGCGCGGCCTCGGCGATGAGATGCGCGTCATGGGCGCCATCCTCGCCTCGGGCACGTTCTGGCGCTTCGGGCCGGCAATGGCCATGCTCTCGGTGCTTAACTTCACCTACCTGGGGCTTTGGATCGGGCCTTGGCTGCGCGACGTCGCGGGCTACGACGGCCCGGCGCGCGCCGCGACGCTGTTCCTGTACACGCTTACCATGATGGTCGGCAGCCTCACCATGGGCCTGCTCTCCGGCCGCGCGCAGAAGCGCGGCTATTCCGGCGCGCTGGTGCCGCTGGCGGCCCTCTCGGGGCTGATCCTGGCGCAGCTCGCGCTCGCGCTGCAGCCCTCGGGCGCGCTGGCGGTGAATGGATTGTGGCTGTTGTTCGCCTTCTGCGGTTCGGCGGGGGCGCTGGGCTACGTCGCGGTCGGGCAGATGTTTCCGCCCGAGCAGATGGGGCGTGTGGCCACTGCGGCAAACATGCTCACCCTCATCGGCGCCTTCGTGCTGCAGTGGGTGATCGGCTGGATCCTGGATCTGTGGCCGCGCACCGCGGCGGGCGGCTGGGAGCCGGACGGCTATTCGGCGGCGCTGTTGCTCTCGGCGATGATCCAGATCGCGGTGGCGGGGCGGCTGGCGGTGGTGGCGAGGCCGTGGCGCAAAGTGGATAAAATCGCGTCATGAAAAACCCGCCACAAGCTCCTCTGCGCCTTCCTTGTGCTCGCGCTGCTTGCCGTGGGGGACGCGTGGTGGCTCTTTGCGTCGCTCGACGGCCTGGTGAAGCAGGCCATCGAGCGCTGGGGGCCCGAGATCACTGGCCTCACGGTGAAGGTGGACAGCGTGCGCATCGAGGAAGCCGAGGGGCGCGGCACGATCCGCGGCCTGGTGGTCGGCTGCCCGAAGGGCTTAGAGGCGCCGCAGGCACTCACGCTGGGCGAGATGCGCCTGACGCTCGACCCGGCGTCGGTGACCAAGGACGTGGTAGTGGTGCAAGAACTGCTGCTGGTGGCGCTGGATGCGACCTACGAGCGCGGGCAGGGCAGCGACAACCTGGCCGTGATCCAGAAGAACGTGGATGCCTGGGTGGCCAAGCACGGCGGCGGCAAGAGCGAGGGCCCGGGCAAGAAGTTCGTCATCGAGCACCTGCGCGTGCAGAACAGCAAGGTGCACTTCGGCACCACGCTGTCGATGCCGATGCCGGGCCTGCACCTACGCGGCATCAGCGAAAAATTGGGCGGCGCGAGCGCGGGCGAAGTGGTGAAGCAGGTGTGGGGCTCGATGCTGCGCAACGTGACCGGCCTCGCCTCGCGCGCGGGGTCGGCGATCAAGGACGGCTGGAACACAAGTTGTTCAATTGATCTGACCATGACCGAACGCAGCCTGAAGACCGTCATTGCCTCGATGCCGACCTCGGACGGGGCCGGCGTGAAGCTGCGCCGCAGCC
>SXNB01000237.1 GCA_005777205.1 Burkholderiales bacterium
AGGCCAGCCAGGCCGTAGGCCTTGGAGAAGGTGCGCGATACGATCAGGTTCGGGTGACGCTTGAGCCATTTCACCGTCTCGGCCTTCAGGTCGGGCGACAGGTACTCGTTGTACGCCTCGTCGATCACGACGATGACGCGCTCCGGAACCTTGCGCAGGAAGGCTTCCAGTTCGTCCGGGCGCACGATGGTGCCGGTCGGGTTGTTCGGGTTGGCGATCCACAGCACGCTGGTCTCGGCGTCCACCGCCGCGGCCATGGCGGCGAGGTCGTGGCCCCAGTCCTTCGCCAGCACCCGGATGCCGCGCGCGCCGCGCGCCTGCGTCGCCAGCGGGTAGACCGCGAAGCAGTGCTGCGAGTAGACCGCCGAGCGGCCCTGGCTCAGGAAGGCGAGGGACACCAACTCCAGCACGTCGTTGGAGCCGTTGCCGAGCACGATGGAGCCCATGTCGACGCCGTATCGCTTCGAGAGCGCGAGTTTCAGGTCGTGGCCGTTACCGTCCGGGTATCGCGCTACCTCGGCGAGGGCGGCATCGATCGCGGCGCGCGTGCGCGGCCCGATGCCACGGGGGTTCTCGTTGGAGGCGAGCTTGACGATGCTCTCCGCCTTCAGGCCCATCTCGCGCGCCAGTTCGGATATCGGCTTGCCCGGCTGGTAGGGCGCAATCGAGCGGATGTAGGACGGGGCGAGCTCGCAGGGATCCATTTTCATCTTGGTCATCTACCTCATTCGGCCACCGGGTATGAACCCAGGACCTTCAGGAAGGGCGCGAGCTTCTCCAGCTCGGCCAGGGCGGCGGCAACCGGCGCATCGGAACGATGCCCGATCAGGTCGGCGTAAAAGTAGTACTCCCACTGCCCGACGCGCGTCGGGCGGGACTCGAAGCGCGACATGCTGACGCCGTGTTTCGCCAGCGGGCTGAGCAGCGCGTGCACCGCACCGGGCCGGTTGGGCGCGGACATCACGATGGAGGTGACGTCGCGGCCGCTGGGACCCGGATCGATCGCGCCCAGGGCAAGGAAGCGCGTGACGTTGTTGGGCTCGTCCTCGATCCTCGCCGCGAGCAGTCTGAGGCCATAGCGTTCGGCGGCGATCTCCGGGCCGATGGCGCAGGCCGAGGTCTCCTTGGCCGCCAGTCGCGCCGCCTCCGCGTTGCTCGATACCGGCACCCGCTCGGCCTGCGGCAGGTGCTGCGCCAGCCAGCGCTGGCACTGACCGAGCGATTGGGCGTGCGAGTACACGCGCTTCACGCCCTTCGTGCCGGCATGCTTCCCGGACAGCTTGCGCATCAAGTTCTGGTGCACCCGCAGGCGGATCTCGCCGCAGATGCGAAGCGGCGTCTGCAGCAGCAGGTCAAGGCTGCGCCCAACCGCGCCCTCGGTGGAGTTCTCCACCGGCACCACGGCAAAATCGGCCCCGCCGGTTTCCGCGGCGCGGAATACCTCGTCGAAAGTCGCGAACGGCCTTGCCCGCACCGCGTGACCGAATTGCTTGAGCACCGCCATCTCGCTGAAGGTTCCCGCCGGCCCGAGATAGGCCACGCGCAGCGCCTGCTCCAGCGCGCGGCAGGAGGAGATGACCTCGCGGAACACCGCGGCGATGCGCTCGTTGCCCAGCGGGCCCCGGTTGGCAGCCGCCAGGCGGCGCAGGATCTGCGCCTCGCGCTCCGGGCGGTAGGCCGGCGCGCCGCCCTTCAGTTCGCCGATGCGCCGCGCCAGCGCAGCGCGCCGGTTGATGGCCTCGAGCAGGCGGTCATCGAGGGCGTCGATCTTGCCGCGCAGCGCGGCGATGCCCCCCTCGCCCGAGCCGCCCTTCGCGTCCTTCTTTCCCCTCAGGCTCACGCTTCCGCCGGCAGGTAGCGCACCGCGAGCACGCCCTTGATGGCGCGCAGGTCCTCCAGCGCGTCCTCGGGCACCGGGCTGTCCACGTCTACCAGCGTGTAGGCCATGTCTCCCCTCGACTTGTTGAGCATATTGTGGATGTTGATCTTGCGCCGTCCCATGGTCGTGGAAATACTGGCCAGCATGTTGGGCACGTTGGCGTTGGCGATGGCGAGGCGCCACGGCGACTCGCGAGGCATCTGCGCGTTGGGGAAGTTGACCGCGTTCTCCACGGTGCCGTGGGCAATGTACTCGCGCACCTGGTCGGCGACCATCATCGCGCAATTATCCTCGGCCTCAGCGGTGGAGGCGCCCAGGTGCGGCAGCGCCAAGACGCCCGGCCGCCCGATCAGTTCCGCGGAGGGGAAATCGCTCACGTAGCAGCGCAAGTGCTTCGCCGCCAGTGACTTCAGCGCCGCCTCGTCGTCAACCACGCCGTCGCGCGAGAAATTGAGCAGCACCGCGCCCGCCTTCATGTGCTTCAGGTTCTTCGCGTTCACCAGGTGGCGGGTCTTCTCCACCAGCGGCACGTGCAGAGTCACGAAGTCGCTCACGCGCAGCAGTTCGTCCACCGAGTGCGCCTTGCGCACCTGCGAGGGCAGGCTCCAGGCGGACTCGACGGTGATCTCCGGGTCGTAGCCGAGCACGTTCATGCCCAGCCGAATGGCGGCGTCGGCCACCAGGCTACCGATCTTGCCGAGTCCCACGATGCCCAGCGTGTGTCCGGGCAACTCGACGCCGGCATACGCCTTCTTGCCGCCCTCGACCTGCTTCTCGAGGTCCTTCGCGCTCTTGTCGAGGCGATTCACGAAATCGAGCGCCGGCGCGAGGTTGCGCGCGGCCATCAGCATTCCCGCCACCACCAGTTCCTTCACCGCGTTGGC
>SXNB01000238.1 GCA_005777205.1 Burkholderiales bacterium
ACCTGCGGAAACCGGAGAATGCGCGTCAGATCCTCGCCGACGAGCCGACCGGGGCACTCGATTCGCGCACCAGCCTGGAGATCATGGCGCTGCTGCAGGAACTGAACCGCGATGGCATGACCGTGGTGCTGGTGACGCACGAGCCGGACGTGGCGCGCTTCGCGCGCCGCATCCTGCGCTTCCGCGACGGCCACGTGGTGCAGGACGAGGCCAACCAAAGTCCGGAGGACGCCACGACCATGCTGGCCGAGGCGAGAAAGGCCGCATGAGCATCCTGGGGCTCCTTCGCGTGGCGATGCGCGCACTGGCGGTGAACAAGCTGCGCAGCGCGCTCACCATGCTGGGCATCATCATCGGCGTCGGCGCGGTCATCGTGATGATCGCGGTGGGCGGCGGTGCCCAGGCGCGGGTCGAGGAGCAGATCCGGTCCCTGGGCTCCAACCTGCTGTTGATCCTGTCGGGTGCCACCACCTCCGGCGGCGTGCGCCTAGGTTTCGGCTCCAACCCGACGCTGTCGGAGGACGACGCTGCCGCCATCTCGCGCGAGATCCCGGAGACCCTGGCGGCGCCGGCGCTGCGCGGCACCGCCCAAGTGATCTGGGGCAACCAGAACTGGTCCACCGTGATCTTCGGCATCACGCCGGACTACATCGAGGTGCGCCAGTGGGAACTGGCCAGCGGCCGAATGTTCGATTCCACCGACATCGCCGGCGCCACCAAAGTCGCTCTGGTTGGTCAGACCGTGGCGCGGCAGCTGTTTGGCGGCGTGGATCCGGTGGGCCAGGTGATCCGCGTGCGCCGCGTGCCGTTCACCATCATCGGCGTGCTCGACGGCAAGGGCCAGAGCATGATGGGCACCGACCAGGACGACCTCATCCTGATGCCCATCACGACCGCGCGCAACCGTGTGCTCGGGGCCTCGACGCGCGCCAAGCAGCGCAGCGTCGGCACCATCTGGGTCAAGGTGCAGGAAGGCTTCGACATGAAAGCGGCTGAGGAGCAGGTGCGCGCGCTGCTGCGCCAGCGCCATCGCCTGCAGCCCGGCGCCGACGACGATTTCTCGCTGCGCAATCTGGAGGAAGTGGCGGCGACCCAGGAGGCCTCCAGCCGGGTGCTTGCGCTGCTGCTGGCGGCGGTGGCCTCAGTGTCGCTGGTGGTGGGCGGTATTGGCATCCTGAACATCATGCTGGTGTCCGTGACAGAACGGACACGGGAGATCGGCCTGCGCATGGCGGTGGGTGCGCGCACCCGCGACATCCTCGGCCAGTTCCTGGTAGAGGCGGTGACGCTGTCGCTGATCGGCGGCATCATCGGCATCCTGATCGGCGTCGGCACCGCGGTCGGCATCGCCGAGATCGCCGGCTGGCGCATCGTGCTCGCGCCCGAGTCGGTGATGCTAGCGGTCGCATTCGCCTTCGCCATCGGCGTGTTCTTCGGCTTCTACCCGGCGCGCAAGGCGGCGCGCCTCAATCCGGTCGAGGCGCTACGCTTCGAGTAGGCGCGCCTACGCGCGCTTGGTGGCAATCACGTTCAGGCTGATCGGCTCGCCCAGCATGCGCAGCGAGCTGGTGCTTGAACAGCCCGAACTCGCGCACGCGCTCGACCCTGGCGAAGCCGGCTCGCCTGAGCATCGCGCCGGCTACGTGGTGGCCGCGGCCTTGGGGGGGCTGGCCCAAGGCAATCGCATTGGCGCCCGCGATCCTTGACAGCGGCAGGCTCGCCTCGTCGGGCGCTCAGGCGGGCCGCAACTGGACTTTATGGTCAGCTATTTGCTGTCGAGGTGACTGAATTTGTCAAGTGGTGGCGAGGCTAAGCAGGGAGTTCGCCAAGTGTGGCCTAAAAGATACTAAATTTTTACTTCGAATTCAATCAGTAAGATAGATTGTTGGCTGGTACGCATCCTGCTTATTAACGGATGCACGAGCAGTCGCATTTCAGTCGTAACCACAAAAGGGGATCTTTCATGAAACAGTTCCAGAAGGGCTTCACGCTCATCGAATTGATAATCGTGGTGGCGATTATCGGTATTCTCACCGCAGTGGCGATCCCCGCCTACCAGGACTACATCGCGCGCGCGCAGGTGTCCGAGGCGATCAGCCTCACGGCCGCCGGCAAAGCCGCGATGACCGACTACTACGCCAAAAAGGGCGTGTGGCCGGCCACGGCGTCCGACGTCATGGGCACCATCTCGGGCAAGTACGTCAGCGGCATCTCGATCACCACCGGCGCCAACAGCTCGGGCACCCTGGCACTGACCGCGACGATGAAGACCTCGAACGTCAACAGCGCGATCGCCGGCGGCACGCTGATCCTGGCAACCACCGACGGCGGCAAGGCCTGGTCCTGCACCGGCGGCACCATCGCGTCGAAGTACAAGCCGTCTTCCTGCCGCTAAGCGGTTGCTTACGTAGCTGAAGCACGAAGCACGGGGCCGCCTGGATCAGGCGGCCCCGGTTCTCGAGCACAGGGAAGAGGCACAAGCGAAGAGTGCAAAGGCGATCCAGAAGGGCTTCACACTGATCGAACTGATGATCTTGGTCGCAATC
This sequence comes from Burkholderiales bacterium, assembly GCA_005777205.1. Taxonomy (GTDB): domain Bacteria; phylum Pseudomonadota; class Gammaproteobacteria; order Burkholderiales; family SG8-39; genus RBG-16-66-20. The sequence goes on from SXNB01000238.1 coordinate 2,547, forward strand.
ACCGGCATTCCGGCTGCGGGGACCCTCCCCGCCCATCGGGATTACCACCCCTGGGCGCAAGTCACCGAGGCGGTCTACCTCGTCCAGTCCGGCAAGTCGCCGCTGGTCGAGTATTTCGGCAACCATGGCATCTGGTCGACGGCGGCCAGCGACGTTATGGGCACCACCTCAGGCAAGTACCTGAGCGCGATCACGATCGCGAGGGGCGCGGGCGCCACCAGCGATCTCATGGTGCGCACCACCATGCAGACCTTAAACGTTAATTCCTCCGTCGCCGGCGGGACGCTGGAGTTGCCCACCGGCGATGGCGGCCGGATCTCGAGTTGTACCGGCGGCGCCATCGTTATGAAGTACCGACCCGCCTCCTGCCGCAGCTAGAACCCACCGACCCCGTATCCGGCCAGGTGTTCCAGCACACGCGCGTCTATCCCGAAGTGCACCGGCGCTTCATGGCCGCGCCCAACCCGACCGCGTTCTACGACGACAAGATCGCCGAGGAATACAGCGCGCGGCGGGTATAATCCGCGCGCCCCATGGAACCCGAACGCATCAACCAGATCGCCTCGACGCTCGCCGACCTGCAGTCCCGGTCGGCCGAGTTGCGGAGGTATCTTTGACTTCGACACCAAGCAGCGGCGCCTCGAGGCGCTGAACCGGGAGCTCGAAGACCCCAAGCTGTGGGAGAACCCGCAGCGCGCGCAGGAACTGGGCAAGGAAAAAAAGTCCCTGGATGGGGTGGTGACCACGCTGCAGCGCGTGGACGGCGGCGTGGCCGATGCCAACGAACTGTTCGCGATGGCCCAGGCGGAAAACGACGAGGCTGCCCTTGCTGGGGTCGGCGAGGATGCGGCGGCGCTGGAGAAGGATGTCGCCGCGCTGGAATTTAACTGCATGTTCTCCAATCCGCTCGACCCCAACAACTGCTTCATGGACATCCAGGCCGGCGCGGGCGGCACCGAGGCGCAGGACTGGGGCTCGATGCTGCTGCGCATGTACCTCAAGTACTGCGACAAGAAGGGCTTTCGCGCCGAGATCCTGGAGCAGACCGACGGCGAGGTGGCGGGCATCAAGAGCGCGACGCTGAAGATCGACGGCGAGTACGCTTACGGCCACCTGCGCACCGAGAACGGCGTGCACCGGCTGGTGCGAAAGTCCCCGTTCGACAGCAACGCCCGGCGCCACACCTCTTTCGCCAACGTCTTCGTCTACCCCGAGGTGGACGAGTCCATCGAGGTCGACATCAACCCCACCGACCTGCGCGTGGATGTCTACCGCGCTTCCGGTGCCGGCGGCCAGCGACGTTATGGGCACCACCTCAGGCAAGTACCTGAGCGCGATCACGATC
>SXNB01000239.1 GCA_005777205.1 Burkholderiales bacterium
GCCCGGGTTGGGCAGTGAGCCCTTGTCGATCAGATCGGAGGCCGTGCCCACGCCCGCGTCCACCAGCACCGGCACCTTGATGCGTTCGATGATGAGCTGCAGGTTCCACGGGTTGAGGATGCCCATCCCTGAGCCGATGAGCGAGGCAAGAGGCATCACCGCGACGCAGCCGGCTTCCTCCAGCATCTTTGCCTGGATCGGGTCATCGGAGCAGTACACCATGACCTTGAAGCCTTCCTTCACCAGCGTGCTGGCTGCGGCAAGGGTTTCCGGCATGTTCGGGTAGAGCGATTCGGCGTCGCCCAGCACTTCCAGCTTCACCAGGTCGTGGCCGTCTAGCAGCTCGCGCGCCAGGCGCAGCGTGCGCACCGCGTCCTGCGCGGAGTAGCAGCCGGCGGTGTTTGGCAGGTAGGTGAACTTCGAGGGCGGCAGGAATTCGAGCAGCGAAGGCTCGCCCTTCGTCTGGCCGATGTTGGTGCGTCGGATGGCGACGGTGACGATCTCGGCGCCCGAGGCGTCGATGGCGGCGCGAGTCTGCGCGAAATCCCTGTACTTGCCGGTGCCCACGAGCAGGCGCGAGCCGTAGGTCTTTCCAGCGATCACCAGCGAATCCATCTCAACCTCCTCCGACCGCGACCACGATCTCGAGGCGGTCGCCGTCCGTCACCAGGGTCGAGCCGTGCGCGCTGCGCGGCACGATCTCGCCGTTTCGTTCCACCGCGATTCTGCGGCCCGCGAGCGCCATGCGCGCCACCAACTCGCTCACCGCGAGCGGGGCGTCGAGCCGTTGCTCGGCGCCGTTCACCACCACTTGGATCATGGCGAGAATGATATCAGGGCGCCTCTCGCCGCTCCGTGCTCTCGTCAAGCGCGATACGCCGCACCTCCTGGCCGTCCCGGTACTCCCGGTACTCCCGGTACTCGCCCTCGACAACGACTGCGGAGCGGCCGCGCAGCTTGCGCCCCCGCCAGGTGAGCCAGCCCCAGGCGATGAGCGCAATAACGAGGATGATGCCGAGGGCGATGGAGGCGAACACCAGCGCCGCGGCGAACACCGCGAGTGCGATCAAGGCGGCGAGGACGCGTTGCACGATACCCATACTTTTCACTATAGCGCGATACGGTGGCGCGCCTCGACCGGGGCCTGTGATAGCCCTTACGCGTGCGTAGAACCGCGATTCTCCTGCTGCTGGTGATCTCAATGCCCTTCCAGTCCGTTGCCTGGGCCGGGCAGGGATTGATCGGCCACCTTGCCGATGGACTGGCGCACGCGGTGCTGCACCTAGACCGGCAAGCACACCATCACCACGAAGACGGTTCCGTCCACGAGGACCAGTCGGAGCAATCGCAGCGTCCCCTCCAGGCAGACGTTGCGCTGGGTGCAGTGGCGCTCGTTGCAGGCGAGCTACGCCTTGCCTTCGGCGCGGCGCATGACTCTGCACTTCCGCATACCTTGCCTGAGGCGCCGCCACCGGTCCTCGGCAGACCGACCCGCCCTCCTCGAATCTTCCGCTGATCTGCAATTGGGTCCGCCCCGCCGCTAGCCGGCGAGGCGGGGTTTAATGCATTCCTGGCGGCCGGTTCGACATGAAACCTTGGTTGTGGTGGTGGTTGCTTTGCGCTTGCGCGCTGGGCGTGCTCGCGCAGGCGGATACGCTATTGCGGCGTACGGTGGAGGCTGCCTGGGAGCGATCGCTGGAGCGTTCTGCGACCGGGGGCCAGGGCGAGGTGGCGCGCGCCGGGCTCGACAGCCCGGAAGCGGGTAGCCGTGCGGCGAAGCTGCGGGTGGCCGGTGCGGTGCGCAAAACCCAGTGGCAGGCGCAGGCAGGCGCGGCGGAGCTGTTGCTGGCGGAGGCGCGCGCCGCCGGCGTGCGCTCGCTTGCGAACGATGTCGAGCGCAGGGTCGCGGCGGGCGACCTGGCGCGCAGCGATTCGCTCGCCCTTCGCGCGGAGCGGCTGGCGGCGGAGGCCGAGGTCGCGGGCGCGCGCCAGCGGCTCGACTCGGTGCGGGCGGCCTGGCGCCTCCTGACCGGCATGTGACCACGCCAAACCGGTTGCCACCGCCGGGATGGCGGGCACGCTCACGGTGCTGGTCGGAAAGGACACCAGCGAAGCCGAGCTCCGGCCCGCCGGCGAGAACCGCCTGGAGGCGAAGGGCGTGAAATCGGGCAGCGGGGCGCGCCTCGTGGCCACCATCCGGCGCGACGCGGCCAACAGGGTCACAGTGCGCTTCGTGATGAAATGAACCCGGACTCCGGATGCCCTAGAATCCGGTCTAAGCGGGTGTAGTTCAATGGCAGAACGGTAGCTTCCCAAGCTTTATATTGTAGGTTTTGTGTAATGGAATCAATGGGTTACGAATGTATAAAATTGATATACTGTGATATACCTAATCAGCTGCGCTAGGTGAAAACTTTAGCTGACGTAAGATGGCGACCTATGCGGGTGTAGTTCAATGGTAGAACATCTGCTTCCCAAGCAGAATACGAGGGTTCGATTCCCTTCACCCGCTCCGGAGCTTAAGGAACCGATGGCCTACACGGTCGAAGGCAAGCTCGTGGTCGCGATCTCCTCCCGCGCGCTATTCGATTTCGAGGAGGAGAACCGGGTTTTCGACGCCCAAGGCGAACGCGCCTACATCGACCTGCAGTACTCGAAGCTGGACGTACCCGCCAAGGAAGGCGTCGCCTTCCGCCTGGTGCAGAAGCTGCTCGCGTTCAACAGTGCCGACGCGCAGCGCGTGGAAGTGGTGATTCTGTCCAAGAACGACCCGGTCTCGGGCCTGCGCATCTTCCGCTCCACCGAGCGCGCCGGGCTGCGCATCGAGCGCGGTGTGTTCACCCGCGGGCGCAGCCCCTACAAGTACTTGGACGCGCTGCGCGCAAACCTGTTCCTGTCGGCGAACGAGCAGGACGTGATGGGGGCGCTGGACGCGCGCTTTCCCGCGGCGCGCGTGCTGCCGGAATCGGCGCAGGCCGCGGGCCGCGGCGACGAGGTGCGCAGCGCCTTCGACGGCGA
>SXNB01000240.1 GCA_005777205.1 Burkholderiales bacterium
CGAGCACCAGCCAGTCGGTGAGCGCGACCAGCGCCACGCCCGCCACGACGCCGGCCGAGGTCCAGACGTCGCTCATGAGGTGGTGGCCGTCGGCCTCCAGCGCGATGCTGTGCATGCGCTTGCCGGTGGAGATCAGGAGCAACCCGCAGCCCAGGTTCACCGCGGAGGCCACCACTGAAATGGCGATGCCCAGCCACGGCGCCTCGATGGGCTGCGGCGCGGCGAGGCGCGGCACCGCCGCCCAGGCGATGCTCGCCGCGGCGAGCACGATCAACGCGCCCTCGATGCCGCTGGCGAAGTACTCGGCCTTGTGGCGGCCATAGGGATGCGCCGCGTCTGGCGGCGCCGCAGCCAAGCGCAGCATCGAGAGCGCGAGCAGTGCCGCGGCGAGGTTGACCAGCGACTCGAGCGCGTCCGAGAGCAGGCCCACCGAGCCGGTGACCTGCCAGGCCCACGTCTTCAGGCCGATGGTTGCGAGCGCCGCGGCGACCGACAGCCAGGCGTAGCGCTCCAGATTGTTCTGCACTTCAGGCCGGCCGCAATATCGCGGGGCTCGCGTCCTTCACATCCTTGATCCCGCACAGCGCCATGGTCACGTCCAGTTCCTTGCGGATGATCTCCAGCGCCTGCGTCACGCCCGCCTCGCCCAGCGCGCCCAGGCCGTAGGCATAGGCGCGACCGATCATCACCCCGCGCGCGCCAAGCGCCAGCGCGCGCAGCACGTCCTGCCCCGAGCGCACGCCGCCGTCGAACAGCACCTCGGTCTTCGCGCCCACCGCCTGCACGATCTCCGGCAGGCCGCGAATCGAGGACACCGTGCCATCGAGCTGACGCCCGCCGTGATTGGAGACCACGATGGCGTCGGCGCCGCTGTCTGCGGCAATCTTAGCGTCCTCCACATCAAGGATGCCCTTCAGGATCAGCTTGCCTGGCCACTGGCTCTTCACCCAGGCGACATCCTTCCAGGACAGCGTCGGGTCGAACTGGCCGGCGATCCTCTGCGACAGCGTGCTGAGGCTCTTCGCCTCCGGAATGCGTCCTTCCAGGTTGCCGAAGGACTTGCGCCGACCGCCCAGCACATTGAGCGCCCAGCCCGGCTTGGTCATGACATCGAGCAGCGTCCCAAGGGTGAGTATCGGCGGTACCGCGAGGCCGTTTTTCAGGTCCATATGGCGCTGGCCCTGGATCTGCAGGTCCAGGGTCAACACCCGCGCCGAGCATTTCGCCGCCTTCGCGCGCTCGATAAGGGACGCGGAGAAACCGCGGTCACGCATCACGTAGAGCTGGAACCAGAACGGCTCGGCGACCCCGCCCGACACGTCCTCGATGGAGCAAATGGACATGGTGGACAGCGTGTAGGGAATGCCGAAGCGCGCGGCGGCGCGCGCGGCCAGGATCTCGCCATCGCCCCAGTTGAGGCCGGTCAGCCCCACCGGCGCGAGCGCCACCGGCATCGCCACGTGCTGCCCCAGCATGCTGGAGGCGAGCGATCGGCTGTCGACGTCGATGGCGACACGCTGGCGAAACTTGAGCGCCTCCAGATCCTCGCGGTTGGCCCGGAGCGTGGCCTCGTCGTAGGCGCCGCGATCGACGTAGTCGAAGATGGCCTTCGCGATCCGTTTGCGCGACAACTCGCGCAGGTCGGCGATGTTGGTGACGACGGGCATAGGTCACAATTTTACATTGTGGGATAGGATCAGCATCCCATGGCCGCGAAAGACGAGCAAAAAAGCCCGATCTAAGTCATCGACCGAATGATGAAGCTGCTCGGCGTGCTCGCCCAGCGCCCCGAGCCCCCCCATTGGCCCGAAGCAAATCTCCCAGCTCACCGGGCTGCAACCGTCGACTGCGCACCGCATCCTGTCGACGATGACCGCGGACCGTATCGTGGACCGCGTCGAGCCCGGCGCCTACCGCTTCGGCATGCGCCTGCTGCAGTTGGGGAACAAGGTGAAGTCGAGGATCAACGTGCCCCAGAGGGCGCTGCCGGTGATGCGCGAGCTGCACGCGCAGACCGGCGAGACCGTGAACCTCTTGGTGCGTCACGACGACGAGATCGTGTACGTGGAACGGACCTCGTCGGGCCGCTCGGCGATGCGCGTGGTGCACGTGGTCGGCACGCGCGCCGCTGCACATCACCGCCGCCGGCAAGCTCTTCCTGCTGGAAGAGGGCTTCCCCCGCCTGTGCGAGTACGCGTGGCGCACTGGCCTCAAGCCCCACACCAAGGCTACGCTCTCGATGCTGCCGCAGCTGGAACGGTAACTGGAGCGCATCGAGCGCCAGGGCTGGGTCACGGATGCCGAGGAAGCCGAAGTGGGCGTGCGCTGCGTCGCCCACGCCATCGGCCACCGGCGCGACCTGGCGCGAATCAGCGCCGCCTAATGTAACCGATCGGTTACATCTACCCTGCTACGAGGCCGTGCAGGGCGAAGCGGCCGCTGCGATCGGTCCAGGCCTTGGCGCCGCGGAATCCCGCCTTGGCGGCGAGCGCCTGGAATTCCGCGATCGAGTACTTGCAGGAATTCTCGGTATGGATAGATTCGCCCGGCTCGAACGCGAAGCGGTGCCGGCCCACCCGCACCGACTGGCGCGAGAGCGACACCAGGTGCATCTCGATGCGCCCCAGCGTGGCGTTGTAGAAGGCGTAGTGACGGAAGCGCTTCAGGTCGAAATTCCCGCCCAGCTCGCGGTTGATCCGCGCGAGCAGGTTCAGGTTGAAGGCCGCGGTGATGCCCCTGGCGTCGTTGTAGGCCGCGTGCAGGACGTTGGCGTCCTTCTTCAGGTCCACGCCCACGAGCATGGCGCCGGCGGGGCCCACCTGGCCGCGCGTCATACGCAGGAACGCCAGCGCCTCGTCCGGCGTCAGGTTGCCGATGGTCGAACCCGGAAAATACACCACTCGCCGGCCCGGGCCCTCGATGCCGGGAATCTCCAGCGGGCGCGAGAAATCCCCCGCCACCGGCGCGAGGCGCAGCCACGGGAACTCGCGCGCGAGGCGCGCGCAGGCGCCGCGCAGCGCATCTTCCGAAATATCCACCGGGACATAGGTCGCCGGGCGCAGCGCCCGAATCAGCAGGCGCGATTTCAGGCTCTCACCGCTGCCGTACTCGATCAGGGTGCAGCCCCGGCGCGCAAAGCGCGCAATGCCGGCGAGGTGTGTTCGCGTCAGCGCCAGTTCGGCCCGAGTGGGGTAGTACTCAAGCAGGCGGCAGATGTCCTCGAACAGCGCGCTGCCGCGCGCGTCGTAGAAGTATTTCGGGGGCAGCGCCTTCTGCGGCAGGGACAGGCCCGCGATGACCTCCTCGCGGAAACCTTCCGCCGCGGCTAGCTGCGCCGGCCGGCCGGGACCTTGGCGGCGTGGTGTTCGAGCCACTTGCGGATGCGGTTGGCGTCGCCGATCCGGGACTGCTTGCCCCAGGAATCGAGCAGGACCACGATCAGCTCGCGCGAAGCGACGCGCACGTGCATCACCAGGCATCGTCCGGCCTCGCAGATGTAGCCGGTCTTGGACAGGCCGATCTCCCAGTTCACGCTGCGCACCAGCCCGTTGGTGTTGCGATAGCCCAGTTCGCGGCCGAGCATGCTCACGGTGGCGCTCTCGCGCGTGGAGTACTCGCGGATCATCGGATGACGGTGGGCCGCCTCGATCAGGCGCGCCAGGTCCTTGGCGCTGGATACGTTGCCCGGCGACAGGCCGCTCGCGTCGACGAAACGGGAATCGGACATGCCCAGCGCGCGCGCCTTCTCGTTCATCGCGGCAACGAATGCGGGCGTGCCGCCCGGAAAGGTGCGCCCGAGCGCCGCGGCGGCGCGATTCTCCGAGGACATGAGCGCGAGCAGCATCAGTTTGTCGCGCGTGAACGCCGCCCCGGGCCGCAGCCGCGAGCGCGTACCCTTCAAGGTGTCGTAATCCTCGTCGCTGATCACCACGCGCTGTGCGAGGTCCAGCTTGTGCTGGAGGATCACCAGCGCGGTCATCAGCTTGGTGATCGAGGCGATAGGCACCGCCGCATCCAGGTTCTTGGCGTACAGCGTCTCGCCGCTGGCGACGTCCTGCACCAGCGCGACCGACGAGCGCAGGAACAGCGCATCGGCATCCTTCGCCGGGCCCTTTGCCTGCGCAAAGCCGATGCCCAGCGCGAGCATGGCGGCCAGCGCGACGAACGCCACGATTTTTTCCAGATGGTGCAGGTGCCGACCCTCCGTTGAATGCATGTTCGTGTTTTAGTTGATGTTTTACCAGTCGAATTAAAAGTCTACCTGCATAACCTGCAAAAAATCAAGCAAAATTAGATCTCTAGCGTCGACTCTTAAGGTCCGTTCAAGCTGCCTTGGCTTGGGCCAGCGCCGCTTCCGCCGCGGCCGCCTGCTGCTGCAAGGCCCACATGCGCGCGTATTCGCCACCAGCGTCGATGAGCTCGCGATGACTGCCGCGCTCGATGATCGCGCCCTGCGCGAGCACCAGGATCAGGTCCGCGCCCATCACGGTGGACAGGCGGTGCGCGCTCACCAGCGTCGTGCGGCCCACCGAGATGCGCTCGAGCTCGAACTGGATCGCCTTCTCGGAGGTGGAATC
>SXNB01000033.1 GCA_005777205.1 Burkholderiales bacterium
AATCCGCTCCAGTTCTTCCCGCACTCCCCGATCTGGATGCTCATCAGCACCCTGTTGCTCCTGGGCGGGATCGCAGGGGCCGCCGACGGGTTCCTGGTCGGGTGGATGGTGCTGGTCATCGGCTTCGTGGGCTGGGGCACGACAATAGGCCGCTGCGTCCTCTTTGCCCTCAGGGCCGACCTCACCGGTCTGGCGCCCATCGAGGGCCGAACGGCGGCCCAGAGCCGGCGCCGGTATCGGACCCTCATCGCCTGGCTGCATATCCTGCAGCCCCTGATTGCGGCTCGCGCTTGGCGAGGTCACCCCGCATCGGGAACGGCGTGTCGGGCAGGTTCAGCGTGCTCTTGTAGTCAGCCATGGTCCTGGTCGATCCTCGAAAACCAATCGCGGGCGCGCGCCGCATCGTCCTCGATTGCCTCGCGCAGTGCCGGCAAGCTGGCGTACGTCTTCTCGTCCCGCAGCTTGGCGAAGAACGCCACCCTGAGGTGCCGGCCGTAGAGATCGCCGGCGAAATCGAACAGGTGCACTTCCAGCAGCGGCGCGGCGTCCGCCTTCACGGTCGGCCGCCGCCCCACGCTCGCCACGCCCCTCAGCTTCTGCCGCGTTTCCTCGAGCTCGGCTTCGACCACAAAGATCCCGGCGAGTGGCGGCTTGCGCCGCAGCACGATGTTCGTGGTCGGGAACCCCAGTTCGCGCCCCAGCTTCTCGCCGTGCGCCACCCGGCCGCTCATCGTGTACCGGCGCCCGAGCAGGCGTTCGGCGCGCGCGAAGTCTCCGGCCAGCAGCGCTTCGCGGACGGCGGAACTGGAAATCCGCTCGCCGCCGTCCAGCACGTCCGGCATGGCCTCGACCTCGAATCCCAGCTTCCCGCCGGAGGCCTGCATCTGGGCGAAATCCCCGGCGCGCTTTGCCCCGTACCGGAAATCCCTTCCCACCAGCAGCCAGCGCGCGCCCAAGCCCGCGGCGAGCACGTCTTCGGCGAAGCGCTCCGGCGCCATGCCCGCCAGCGGTGCGCCGAACCGCAGCACGTGAACACGATCAACGCCTGCCTCGGCGATCCGCTCGAGCTTCTCGCGCAGTCGGGCAAGCCTCGAAGGCGCGGACCCCGGGGAAAAGAACTCGCGTGGATGCGGCTCGAAGGTCAGGGCGCAGGAGGCGAGCCCGCGCTCGCGCGCGACGCGCACTAGCCGATCCAGCATCGCGCGGTGCCCCCGATGCACGCCGTCGAAGTTCCCGACGGTGACCGCGTGACCGGCAGCGGCGCGAGCTGGGGTTCCATGCTGGCGTGGCAGGTGTCCGTGCGTGACGACCATCTAAGCGCTAAAAGATTGAAGTATAGCGGTTATCTGGGAAGCGTCCGGCACGAAAACGCTCGAAGACCAGATGCCGTTCTATGCCGCTGACCATCGGGGCCCGCGCAACAGCGCGACGCATTTCATCGGCGTGACCACGATCGCGGTGTCGCTGTTGATTCCCCTGAGCTGGCTGCGGATCGACGCCGGCGGCATCACGGTGACCGGCGCGCTCGTGGTCACCTCCGTGCTGCTCGCTTACTACCTGCTGCTGGATATTCCGCTCGGCCTCGCGATGTGCGCACTGTTCGGACTCGCGCTTTGCGCGACCGACCCGATCGCGAAGGCGCCGCTGGCAACCGGCCTCGCCTGGTTCCTTGTCCTCTTCATCGGCGGCTGGATCGTCCAGCTCTGGGGCCACGTTTACGAGAGCATGACACCGGCTCTGGTGGACAACCTGCTCCAGGTCTTCGTCGCGCCGATCTTACTCACTGCGGAGGTGTTCTTCGCGCTGGGCTACAAGCCTCAGCTGTACCAGTCGGTGCAAAAGCGCGCGCTGAAGATGCGCGCGGTTGCGCTCAATTCAGGCGCCCGCAGCGTAGCGTGAGCTCCAAGGTGCTGGCGCGGATTTCTTCCGCATCCAGCGCCTCGGGTTCGCGCGCCAGATACGCCGTCAGGTCCTGCAGCGCCGGGCGCCAGCATTCAAGCTGCCGGTAGACCAGGCCGCGGTCGCGCAGGTCCGAGCTCGAGTCCGGCGCCACGATGATCAGGCGATTGAGCACCTCTAGCAGGCGCTCGGGTTGATTCTTCTTCCGGTAGATCCCTTTCAGGTTGCGCAGCAGCCGTGCCAGGATCTGGCGCTTGCCCGCAGGCTCGAGGAAGGTCTCCAGCGGCAGCTGCTCGACGGGAACGTTGCCCGCATTTCCCGCGCCCATGCCAGCCGGGGTGACGCGCTTCAGGCGTTCGCGCAGTTCGTCCTCCGACTGCGCCATACCGCCCGAGAAGGGATCCAGGACGAGGGTCCCCCCGCGCACCTTCAGGCGCACCAGGAAATGGCCCGGGAAAGACACGCCCTCGATCGACAGCCCGATTCGGCGTCCAATCTCCATGTACATCACCGCGAGCGTGATCGGGATGCCGGTGCGCCGGTCGATGACTTCGTTGAGGTAGGAATTACGCGGATCGTAGTAGTCGCGCGTGTTGCCGACGTAGCCCAGGTCGTCGAACAGGAACTCGTTGAGCGCCACCACCTTCTCCTCGGGAGCGATGTCGCCGCCGAGACGAGAGGCGAGGCGCTTCGCGTACCGCTCCAGCTCGCCGACGTAACCGTCCACGTCCAGCGCCGGATAGGCGTCCCCGGCCACCAGCAGACAGGCGCGCGCAAGGTCGATACGGGCGTCCTCCTCATCGATGGCCCTGGCGAAGGCTTCCAGCGCGTCCATACCCGCCAGCCTACTCCGCGCCGCGGCGCGAGAAATCCCGCAATCGGAATCCGAACGCGGCCAGGCAGGTGCCGTACACGGCCAGGCCCAGCACCACGAGCCCGGCCAGGGCCGGCACCCTCGCCTGCCAGCCTGCGGCCAACCACCAGGTGCTGTCGCCCATGGCGTACCGGAGCGCGGCCGCCATCGCCGCCACCGCGATCGCGATCTTCAGGGCGAAGAGGAGCCAGCCCGGCTGCGGCGTGTAGATGTTCTGCTTCCTCAGGAACGAATACAACAACAGTGCGTTCATGCAAGCGCCCAGGCCAATCGCCAGCGCGAGTCCGGCGTGCTGCAATGGCCCCACGAAAGCAAAGTTCATGGCCTGGGTGGCGAGGAGCGTGAAGACCCCGATCTTCACGGGAGTGGCCACGTTCTGCTTCGCATAAAAGCCTGGCGCAAGAATCTTTACAAGGATCATGCCAGTCAGCCCGAGGCTGTAGGCCATGAGTGCGGATCGCGTCATCCAGGCGTCTTCGACCGTGAAGCGTCCGTAGTGGAAAAGGGTCGCCACCAGCGGCATCGCGAGGACGGCAAGCGCGGCCGCCGCCGGCACTGCAAGCAGTAAGGTGATGCGCAGGCCCCAGTCGAGGAGCTTCGCGTACGCCGCCGGGTTGGTGTCGGCATGGTATTTGGACAGGCTGGGCAGCAGGATCGTGCCCACTGCCACCCCCAGCACGCCCGCGGGCAGCTCCATCAGGCGGTCCGCGTAGTACAGCCAGGACACGCTGCCCGTCGGCAGGAACGACGCGAAAACCTGGTTGATGAGGATCGACACCTGACTCACCGAGACCCCGAACACCGCGGGCGCCATGAGAAACAGGATGCGGCGCACGCCGGGATGCTTCAGATCGAGCCGCCAGCGTGGCAGGAGGCCAAGCCGGGCGAGAAACGGCACCTGGAATCCGAGCTGCAGCATCCCGCCGGCGAACACCGCCCAGGCGAGCACCAGCACCGGGGGGTCGAAGAATTCCGAGAAAAAAACCGCCCCCACAATGACCGATACATTGAGCAGGGCCGGCGTGATCGCTGGCACCGCGAACCGGCTCCAGGTGTTCAGGATACCCGCGGCAAGCGCCACCAGGGAGATGAAGACAATGTAGGGGAAGGTGATGCGCAGTAGCTGCACGGTCAACTCGAATTTGCCGGGGTCGGCGGCAAAACCCGGCGCCGTGACGTAGACGATAATCGGCGCGACCGCCATGCCGAGGACGGCGCTCAGCACCAGCGCAATGCCCAGCAGCGTCGCGATGCTGTCCACCAGACCGCGGACCCCCTCGGGATCGCGGTTCTTGTGTTCAGCGAGGATCGGCACGAAAGCCTGCGAAAACGCCCCTTCCGCGAACATTCGGCGCAGGAGGTTGGGGATCTTGAAGGCCACGAAAAAGGCATCGGTCAGCAGGCTCGCGCCGAATAGCCGGGCGATGAAGAAATCCCGCACGTAGCCGAGCACCCGGGACACCATCGTCAGGCTGCTGACGGTCGCTAGGGCCCGGAGGAGGTTCATGCTAGAATCCGCCCCCTTTCAAGTACCGGATTTCCCATGGCAAACATCAAGTCCGCGCAGAAGCGTGCCCGCCAGGCGGTGGAGCGCCGCGCCCACAACGTGAGCCTGCGCACCGCCGCGCGCAGCGCCATCAAGGACGTCAAGAAGGCGATCGCCGCCGGCGACAAGAAGGCCGCCGCCGCCGCGCTGGCCAAGTCGCAGGCCGTGATCGACCGCGTCGCCCGCAAGGGCGTGCTGCACAAGAACGCCGCGTCGCGCCACAAGAGCCGCCTCGCGAGCGCCATCAAGGCGCTACCCTAGCCGGAAAGGACAGGGTCCCCACCGCGCCCTAATCCGTGTCCCCGGACCGCTGCAGCTTCGCGAGCTCGGTCCGATCGGCGACGCGCCCGTCGCGCGTTTCCAGTTCGTTTTCCGCCGCGAAGCTGAGCAGGAAGCGATACGCCATCGGCTCGAGTTCCTCGAGCCGCAGGTCCACCACCACGCAGCGCACCCCAGCGGAATTGATCGGATGCACATAGGGGGAGTACTGCATGCGGTGGTCGCCGCCAAAAGCCGCCATCACCCCGCACAGACGCTCGGCCCAGTCGCTGGGCCGGAACGGCTTGCCATCCAGGGTCACGCCCCGGATGACGAACTCCACCACGCTGTCGCCGGCCTTCTCGGGCATGCGAAATCATAGCTCATAGCCCATGCCCAAACCGTTGAGCCGCATCCTCGTCATCGAGGACGAACCGCTCGTCCTGCGCGAGATCCTGAAGGGCCTGAACGCCGCGGCGCGCACGCTGGACAATCCCTTCGGCATCGCCTTCGGCGGCGTCGCCACCGCGCAGGAGGCGCTCGCAGCGATCGAGTCCGACGGCGACATCCAGGCGGTGATCGTCGACGACAAGCTCTACACCCTCGCTGGCAACGGCAACCGCTCTGGCGCCAAGACGCTGCAGATGTCGGCGCTGGAACTGGTCCAGCGCATCACCGGCTTCCGCCCGGAACTGAACGTCTACATCCTGATCGCCAAAGAGCAGGAGGACGAGGTGGTGGATGCGCTGTTCACCGAGGCGGTGGACGGCTATTTCTACCGCGAGGAGCGCGACTACCGCGGCATCTACCGCATCCTCAACGCACAGATCCAGGAAAAGGCGCGCACGCCCTTCACCGACCAGCTGAAGAACTACGTCTGGATGGCGAAGGACCAGTGGCACACGCCGGGGCATTCGTCGGGGGAATCACTGCGCGGCAGCCCGTGGGTGAACGACTTCTACGAATTCATGGGCGACCACGTCTTCGACGCTGACCTGTCGGTGTCGGTGCCGATGCTCGATTCCCTCATGGAGCCCAAGGGCGTGATCGCGGAGGCGCAGGCGATGGCGGCTAAGGCCTTCGGCGCGCGGCGTACCTTCTTCGCCACCAATGGCACCTCGACCGCCAACAAGGTCATCTTCCAGACCCTGCTGGCCCCGGGCGAGAAGCTGCTGCTGGACCGCAACTGCCACAAGAGCGTGCACCACGGCGTGGTGCTCTCGGGCGCGCAGCCGGTGTACCTGGATTCGGCACTGAACCGAAAATTCGGCCTCTACGGCCCGGTGCCGAAGAAGACCATCCTGGAGGCGATCCGCCGCCACCCGGACGCCGAGGCCCTGATCCTCACCTCCTGCACCTACGACGGACTGCGCTACGACCTGGCGCCGATCGTCGAGGCCGCGCATGCGAAGGGCATCAAGGTCATCGTGGACGAAGCCTGGTACGGCTTCGCGCGCTTTCATCCGAAATTCCGACCCACCGCGATGGAAGCCGGCGCGGACTACGCCACGCAGTCCACGCACAAGGTGCTGTCGGCGTTCTCGCAGGCCTCGATGATCCACGTCAACGATCCGGGGTTCCGCGAGCACCTGTTCCGCGAAAACTTCAACATGCACACCTCGACCTCGCCGCAGTACGCTCTGATCGCGAGCCTGGACGTGGCGCGCAAGCAGGCGGTGATGGAGGGCTACAAACTGCTGCAGCGCACGCTGATGCTGGCGCGCGAACTACGCCAGCAGATCAACTCTACCGGCGTGTTCCGCGTGCTGGAGCTTGAGGACCTGCTGCCCGAGGAGGTGCGCGACGACGGCATCCGGCTCGACCCCACTAAGGTGACGGTGGATGTTTCCGGGTGCGGCTATACCGTGGACGAACTGCAGAAGGAACTGTTCGACCGCTACAACATCCAGATCGAGAAGAGTACGTTCAACACCATCACCCTGCTGCTCACCATCGGCACCACACGCTCCAAGGTCTCGCGCCTGTACGACGCGCTGATGCGCATCGCGCGGGAAAAGCGCGCGCCGCGACGCCTAGTGCGCACGCCGGAGATTCCCTCCTTCACGAAGCTGCGCTACCTGCCGCGCGACGCGTACTACTGCGGCGGGGAGCTGGTGCCGGTTTTCGACGACCGCGAGCAGGTAAACAAGTCGCTGCGCGGCCGGGTCTGCGCCGACGGCATCGCCCCCTACCCGCCCGGCATCCCGGTGCTGGTCCCCGGCCAGCTCATCACGCCGGACATCGCCGAGTACCTTGCCAACCTGTTGCGCTCGCAGAAGAGGATCGAGTTGCACGGCATCGTCCACGACGGCTACCTGCCCTGCGTGCGGGCGCTCAAGCCGGAGGAGGAGAAGGCGTTGCGCCGTATCGGCTGAGTGGCGGCTGACAAGCCCCTGACCCTCTGATAGCATCCATAAAACGGCGGCATGGGCCGCCGTTTTGCATTGGTGCTTTGCTGCACCGTCACGGGGATGTCTATGAGCCACGTCATGAACACTTACGCCCGCCAGCCGGTCGCGTTCGTGCGCGGCCAGGGCGCCTGGCTCTACGACGAGGCCGGGAAGCAGTACCTCGACGCCCTCGCCGGGATCGCGGTCAACACCCTCGGCCATAACCACCCGCGACTGGTGCGGGCCCTGTCGGAGCAGATCGGCCGCATCATCCACACCTCGAACCTGTTCGCGAACCCGTTGCAGGAGCAGGCCGCCGACCGCATCGCGCAGATCACCGGTCTGGGTGAGGTTTTCTTCTGCAATTCTGGGCTGGAGGCCAACGAGGCCGCGATCAAGGTGGCGCGCAAGTACGGCCACGACCGCGGCGTCAAGGAGCCCGCAATCATCGTCATGGAGAAGGCTTTCCACGGCCGGTCGCTCGCCACGCTCTCGGCCGGCGGCAGTCGCAAGGTGCAGGCCGGCTTCGAGCCGCTGGTGCAGGGCTTCGTGCGCGTGCCCCTGAGCGACCTGAACGCGGTGCGCCAGGTGGCGGCCAACAACAAGAACGTGGTGGCGGTGTTTGTGGAGCCGATCCAGGGCGAGGGCGGCATCAACGTCTCGCACCTGGAGTACCTGAGGGGGCTCATGGACATCTGCGACCAGAACCAGTGGCTGTTCATATCCGACGAAGTGCAGTGCGGCGTGGGCCGCACCGGCAAGTGGTTCGTCTACCAGCACGCGGGATTCCTCCCGGACGTGGTGCCCCTCGCCAAGGGCCTCGCCGGCGGCGTGCCGGTGGGCGCCTGCGTCATCGGCGGCCGCGCGAAGGGCGTGTTCAAGCCCGGCAACCACGGCTCCACCTTCGGCGGCAACCCGCTCGCCATGACCGGCGTCATCACTACCATCGACACCATGAAGGACGAGGGGCTGCTGGAGAACGCGGCCCGCGTCGGTGGCGCCATCCGGGACGGCATGGCCGCCGCGCTGGAGGGCTTGCCGGGAGTGGTGGAGATTCGCGGCATGGGCATGATGATCGGCATCGAGCTCGACCGCCCTTGCGGCGAGCTGGTGAAGCTGGGCCTCGACGCCGGCATCGTGTTCAACGTCACCGCGGACAACGTCGTGCGGTTGCTGCCGCCGCTCATCATGAGCGCGAACGAGGGCCGCGAAGTGGTAGCGCGCCTCGCACCGCTGGTGAAGGAGTTCCTTTCGCGGAGCGCGACAACCCAGGCGAAGACCGCCGCCGCGCGCTGAAGGCACCGCCATGCCCGCGCCACACGCCGCCCCGCGGCACTACCTGCGTTTCAAGGACTTCTCGCGCAAGGAGTATGAGGGCCTGTTCGCGCGCACGCGCTGGATCAAGGACCGCTACAAGCGCTACCAGCGCTACTGGCCCCTCGAGGACCGCACGCTGGCGATGATCTTCGAGAAGCAGAGCACGCGTACGCGGCTCTCGTTCGAGGCCGGCATGCACCAGCTCGGGGGCGCGGCCATCTTCCTCAGCACGCGCGACTCGCAACTCGGGCGCGGCGAGCCGGTGGAGGACGCCGCTCAGGTGATCTCGCGCATGTGTGACATCGTGATGATCCGCACCTTCGAGCAAGACATCATCGACCGCTTCGCGGCGAACTCGCGGGTCCCGGTCATCAATGGCCTCACCAACGAGTACCACCCCTGCCAGATCATGGCCGACATCTACACCTTCATCGAGCAGCGCGGCTCGATTCGGGGCAAGACCGTAGCCTGGATCGGCGACTCCAACAACGTCTGTAACACCTGGCTGCAGGCGGCGGAGGTTTTCGACTTCAACGTCCACGTCTCGACGCCGCCAGGCTACGAGGTCGAGCCCGAGCGCGCCGGTCTCTACGGCACAGAGCATTACGAGGAGTTCGCCGACCCGATGAAGGCGGCGAAGGGCGCGCACCTGGTCACCACCGACGTCTGGACCTCGATGGGTTTCGAGTCCGAGAACCAGCAGCGCCGCAAGGACTTCGAGGACTGGCAGGTGGACGCCGCCATGATGAAGGTCGCGCGCAAGGACGCCCTGTTCATGCACTGCCTGCCGGCGCACCG
>SXNB01000241.1 GCA_005777205.1 Burkholderiales bacterium
AGCGGGCCGAACGAGGTGCCAATCTCGATGTTGTAGCGTTCCAGCAAGGCATGCCGGACGCGCTCGCCATCCACGCCTTTCGGGATCCAGACTCCGGTGATGTTGGGCATCTTGTGCGCGAGGTCGCCGTACAACTCGAGGTCCAGGGCGCGCAGCCCGTCTACCATCAGGCGCGAGGCCTCAGCATGGCGCGCGAAGGCATGCCGCAGCCCTTCTTTCACCATCAATCGTCCGCACTCGCGCGCCGCGTACAGCATGGTGGTGGCTTCGGTGTGGTGGTTGAGCGCCTGTTCCGACCAGTAGTCCATGATCATGGCGAGGTCGAAGTAGTTGGACTGGATGCGCTTGCCGGCGCCGGGCCGGTAGCCCTGCTTTTGCAGTCCTTGCTCGACATGGCGGCGCCGGTAGATCGAGGCGGCGGCGCGGTCGCTGAGGGTCATCGGCGCGATGCCTGACGGCCCGCCCAGGCACTTCTGCAGCCCGGCGCTCACCACGTCCAGGCCCCAGCGGTCCACCGGCAGCGGCATGCCCCCCAGCGTCGCCGTCGCATCGACGTAGCTGAAGGCGCCGTATCGGGCGCAGATGCGGCCGATTTCCGCCAGCGGCTGCGCCATGGTCGTGGAGGTGTCACCCTGAGACGTGACGACCAGCTTCGGGCGGTGCTTCTTCGCCGCGCGCTCGATCGTCTCCGGCTCGAATACGGTTCCCCAGGGTGCCTCGATGGTCTTGACCTCGGCGCCGCAGCGGCTGGCGATCTCCGACAGCAGGTGGCCGAAGCGCCCGAACATCAGCACGAGTACCTTGTCCCCCGGCTCGATCAGGGACACCAGCACCGCCTCGATGCCGGCGCGCGCCGTTCCGTCCACCATCAGGGTTTGGCGGTTCCGGGTCTGGAACACCGTGCGGTAGAGCGCCGAAGTTTCGGCCATGTATTGCCGGAACTGGGGATCGAACTGGCCCAGCAACTGCACCGACATGGCCCGCAACACCTGTGGGTAGGCATTGATGGGTCCCGGGCCCATCAGCAGTCGGGGGACGGGCTTCAGTTCGGGTACCAGTTTGTTTGCCATGGACGTGGAGGAAAAAAGAAGGGCGCCAGGGGGCGCCCCTTCATTTTGCTACAAAATGCCTACTTTGCGGCCGTCCTGACTACGCCCAGCCGCCAGCCGCGGGCCTGCTGCTTCAGGCGCGGCGGATTGACCAGGTCGCGCACGAAGTTGGGCAGGGCAAACACGCCCTCGTGGGTCTCGCCGTTGTAGAACCGCAGGTCCTGAAGCTTCCTCTGCTCGATGCGCCGGTCGATCTCGTCGGCAGTGAAGGCCTTGGGATCGAGCTTGTCCGAGCACACCGCCATGGTCCACTGCGCGCCGTAGAGCGGGATGTACATGGTGTACGGGCGCACGATGCGGAACACGCTGTTCAGGCGCTGCGCCAGTTCGGCGACGCGCTCGGGGCGCGCCACCGGGGCACCGATGTGCAGTACCAGCGCCCCGCCGGGGGCGAGGACGTGGCGGCATTGCTGGAAGAACTCGGTCGAGTACAGTGCCTCGGCCGGCCCTATCGGGTCGTTCAGGTCGAGCACCACCAGGTCGAAGCGTTCCGTGGTCTCGCGGATGAACTTCATGCCGTCGCCGACCAGCACGCGCAGGCGAGGGTCGTCGAACGCCCCGCGGTGCACGGCGTGGAAGTGCTCCTTGGCGACCTTGATGACGTCCTCGTCGATCTCGCATAGGGTCACCTGCTCGACCGAGGGGTGCTTGAGCGCCTCTTCCGAGGAACCGCCATCGCCGCCGCCCACGATCAGCACCTTGCGTGGCGCGTTGTGCGCCGCCAGCGCCGGGTGGATCAGGTTCTCGTGGTAGATGAACTCCTCGCGCTCGGAAGTCATGTTGTAGCCGTCGAGGCGGAAGATGCGCCCATAGTGCGGCGTGTCGTAGACCTCCAGCTTCTGGTAGCGGGTCTGCCACTCGCCCAGCTTCTTCGTCGCCTTGATGTAGAAGCCGGTGGATTCGTTCAGCGGCTCCATGATCAGGTGCTCGCCGCGGTCGACCTCGTGGCGCGCGACCTCGGAGGGCTCGAAATGGGCCACGATGGCGTCGAACAGCTGCCGCGCCTTGCTGGAATTGTCCGCGCTGTAATTGCAGACGTAGACATCCAGCGTCAGGCCCTTGTTCTCGGGCCAGGTGTGGATCGCGAGGTGGGACTCGGCCAGCACCACGGCGCCGGTGAAGCCCGAGCCCTCGAACTGATGGAAGCGGGAGTCCATCACGGTCAGGCCGGAGGCGCGGACCATGTCGAGGCACAGTGCCTCGAAGCGCTTGCCGTCGAGCAGCAGCTGCGGGTTGCAACGACACCCGCTCATGTCACCGATGAGATGCAGACCGTTCATGTCCGTGCCCCCCGAAAAATGCGAAGGCGCAACCCTGCGCCAAATACTCCAGGCTGCGCCTCAGTGTCACCGCCTCGCGGCGGAAAACCGTACTTGTTGCCGTCGTTCAATTCGTTCAAAGCCCCCGTTTCACGCGAGTTTTACTCGCATCTCTTCGGTCAAGGAATCAATCAACCGCCGAGCGATCGAGATTTTGCTTGGAAGTTTCGGTAATTGCAAGACTTTGAACCAGTTTGCGGCCTCGATTTC
Organism: Burkholderiales bacterium; assembly: GCA_005777205.1. GTDB lineage: Bacteria > Pseudomonadota > Gammaproteobacteria > Burkholderiales > SG8-39 > RBG-16-66-20. The sequence goes on from SXNB01000241.1 coordinate 2,639, forward strand.
CCCTGCCTGCGGACGGATCTCGCCGCTCGTCCAGTCGCAGACGAAGGCGATCATGAGTGAGTTGGGAAACGGCCAGGGCTGGCTGGCGAAGTAGCGGATGCCGGAGACGCGGACGCCCACCTCCTCCTCGACCTCGCGCGCCACGCACTGCTCCAGCGTCTCGCCGGCTTCGACGAAGCCGGCGAGCGCGCTGTACATCCCCGGCGGGAAGTGCGGGCTGCGCGCCAGCAGGACCTCGTCGTCCCGTCGGATCAGCGCCATCACCGCCGGCGCGATTCTGGGGTAGGCGGCGAGCCGGCACGCCGGGCAGGCCCGCGAACGCTCCTCGGACCTTGACTCGGTGGCGGCGCCGCAGCGCCCGCAGAAAAGGTGGTTGCGGTCCCAGTCCACCAGTTGGACGGCGCGGCCGGCCAGCGCAAAATGCGCGTCCTCCAGCACCGAGAACAGGGCGCGCAGGCTCTCGAAGCCCATGCCGGGCGGGGGTGCCGGCACCTGTGCGGGCGCTTCCGCCGCCCAGCAGTCAACCCCGGCCAGGCGCCCTAGATATAGTGTCCGGGCCGGCTCGAACCACAACCAGTTGTTGTTTTTCAGCAACGCTCGCCCGCTCGGCAGCTTCGCCCAGGCGGCCCGGGACGGCACCCGGGGGTCGTCCGACGGGCGCGGGTTGGGCGGTCCCAGTTCCACCAGCAGGCGGTCGCCGCGGAACACGAACCAGTGGGCTTCCTCGCCCTCGGGCGAGGTCGAACGCGGGGCGGCGACGCCGGCTTCGAAATCGCCCGGGCTGGTGAACGGCATTTCAGTCATGTGCGGATTATAGGAAGGGTGCTTCGCTATAATTCGCGCCTGCTTCCCCTTGTTGCACTTTTCCTTCAGCCGAGCGCGATGACATCTCCGGCGTCCGACCCGGTTTCCGACCGCCAACTGGCCGATTCCCTCCGGGCTTTGGCGATGGATGCGGTGCAGGCGGCCAACTCGATGCCAAAGGTGCTGTCGTCGGCGGGCGAACGAATGTCGCCGTCGGTCCAGGTGTAGGTGTCGGGGTCGCCGCCCCCGTCGACGAAG
>SXNB01000242.1 GCA_005777205.1 Burkholderiales bacterium
CGGATGGTGCCGTACATGCCGTTGTTCACCACCAGCACCACGATCGGCGCGCCGTATTGCATCGCGGTCGCCAACTCCTGCCCGTTCATCAAGAATTCGCCGTCGCCGGCGACCGCCACCACTGTGCGATTGGGCTGCGCAATCTTTGCCGCCACCGCCGCCGGCACGCTGTAGCCCATGGACCCGCTGGTGGGCGCAAGCTGCGTGCGCCACCCCTTGTACCTGAAGTGCCGGTGCACCCACGAGGCGAAATTGCCCGCGCCGTTGGTAATGATGGCGTCCTCGGGCAACGTGTCCGACAGCCATTTCACGATTTCGCCGTACTGCAGCGTCCCCGGCATGGGCAGCGGCGCATTCCAGGCTTCATACTCAGCACGCGCGGCCTTGACCTGGTCCCGCCACTTTGCGCGATCGAGCTTAAGCTTCACTAGCGCCTCGACAAACTGCGGGTAGGCGGCGTTGATGGGCAACTCGGCGCGATACACGCGACCGAGTTCCTCCGCACCCGCATGCACGTGCACCAGATGCTGCCTGGGTGCGGGAATGTCGAGCAGCGTGTAGCCGCTGGTGGTCATCTCGCCCAGGCGCGCGCCGATCACCAGCAGCACGTCGGCGTCCTTCACCCGCTGCGCCAGTTTCGGATTGATGCCGACGCCAACATCGCCGGCGTAGTTGGGTCGGCGGTTGTCGTAGAAATCCTGGCAGCGGAAGGAGCACGTGACTGGGAGCGAGGACGCCTCTGCCCAGATGCGGAACGAGTCGAGCACCTTCGGGTTCCAGCCGCCGCCGCCCAGGATGACGAGCGGGCGCGCGGCGCCGGCAAGGAGCTTCTCCAGTTCCGCCATGTCGGACGCCGAGGGCGCGGGAGTCGGTGTGCGGTAATGCGGCGCATCGGCTACCGCCGCCTCGGAGAACAACATGTCCTCGGGGAGCGCGAGCAGCACCGGGCCGGGGCGGCCGGAGGTCGCGGTATGGAAGGCGTGGCTGACGTACTCCGGGATGCGCTCGGCGCGGTCGATCTGCGCCGCCCACTTGGTGAGCGGGCCGTACATGCGCCGGTAGTCGATCTCCTGGAAAGCCTCGCGCTCGACGAAGTCGTTGCCCACCTGGCCCACGAACACCAGCATTGGCGTGGAGTCCTGGAACGCGGTGTGCACGCCCACCGAGCCGTTGGTGGCGCCCGGCCCGCGCGTCACGAACAGCACGCCGGGCTCTCCGGTCAGCTTGGCGTGGGCGTCGGCCATGTAGGAGGCGCCGCCCTCCTGCCGGCAGATGATGAATTTAAGCTTGTCCTTCAGGTCGTGTAGGCCGTCCAGCACCGGCAGGAAGCTCTCGCCGGGCACGCCGAACGCGGTGCGAATGCCGTGGCCAGCGAGCGCGTCGGCGAGGATTCGTCCACCGTGCCTTGTCTTCAAGTCCGCTTTCATAATCCCCAGGCTCTCCTCAGTTTCAGCGCGCAGTCGGCGAGCGCCGCATGCGCGGTGTCCAACACGCGGCCCATGGTGACGAATCCGTGCACCATGTCCGCGTAGTTCCGGTACTCGACCGCCACGCCCTCTACCAAGAGCCGATCGGCATAGGCTTTGCCCTCGTCCAGTAGCGGATCGAAGCCCGCGGTCACCACCAGCGCCGGCGGCAGGCCTGCGAGGCGCTTCGCCAGCAGGGGTGAGGCGCGCCAGTCCAGCCAGTCCTGGTCGCGCGGCAGGTAATGGCGGCGGAAATACAGCATGCTCTTCTTCTCCAGCAGGTATCCCACGCCGTTCGAATCGATCGTCTGGTGGCCCATGCGCTGGTCAGTCGCAGGATAAATAAGCAGCTGGAACGAGAGGGCGGGACCGCCGGCGTCGCGCGACATCAGCGACATAACCGCGGCGAGGTTGCCGCCCGCGCTGTCGCCGCCGACCGCGATTTTCGCCGGATCGACCACCAGCGCGGCGGCGTTCTTCACCACGAACTGAAGTGCGGCGAAACTGTCCTCTACGCCCGCCGGGAATGGCGCCTCCGGGGCTTTGCGGTACTCAACCGAAAACACCGCGCAGCGCGCACCATTGGCCAGGGTCCGGCAAACCACGTCATGCGTGTCCAGGTCGCCGATTACCCAGCCACCGCCGTGGTAGTACACCAGCGCTGGCAAGATCTCGTCCCGGCGCGAGCCAGCCGGCCGGTAGTGGCGCACCGGCACCGGGCCGCCGGAGGCGGGCGCCAGCATCAGCTGCACCGATTCCACCGCCGGCGGATCCGGCGTCAGCGCGGCGCGCGATTCGCGGTATAGGCGGCGCGCCACCACGGGCGGGGTTTCGTAATAGGGCGGTAGCGCCGATTTTTTCGCACGCTCCAGCAACTGCGCGACTTGGGAATGCAGCACGGGAATAGTCCTACTTCACCGCCGCGAGCATCTTTTTCAGCCGCTCGACGAAGAAGGGCGCGGCCTTGTGGATGCGTGTTTCCTGCGTGACGATCAGCGGGCGAATCTTGGGCAGGTAGGCTTGCCACTCGGGATCAGCCTGCATCGCGGCGCGACATTTCTCGCGCTGGTTAAGATCGTCGTAGGCCCACATGTGGGTAACCAGGTTCTGCATCCCCACCTCGGTCACGTAGTAGCCAACCAGGTTCTGCAGGTGCTTCAACTGCACCTTCATGCCCTCGTTCTCGTAGTGCTTGAAGTACTCCGGGGCCTTGCCGACCTGCAGCAGGTACATACGTTCTTCGACGTACATGGTGTCCACCCTATTGATAGATAGTTGGTTCTGGAAGGGCTTCGATTATAGTGTCGGTACACCAACCGAGCTCCCATGGACGACATCCACACGCTTCGCCGGATCCTGAAGGACTGCCGCGTGATCGCCGTGGTCGGGTTGTCCGCCAACTGGCACCGCCCGAGCTACTTCGCCGCCAAGTACATGCAGGAGCACGGCTACCGCGTGATCCCGGTCAACCCGCAGTACAAGGAGGTGCTGGGTCAGAAGTGCTACGCCGCGTTGCGCGACATCCCCGACAAGGTGGACATGGTGGACGTGTTTCGCAAGACCGCTGACGTCCTGCCCGTCGCCGAGGACGCGGTGGCCATCGGCGCCCGGGTGCTCTGGCAGCAACTGGGGGTGCGCAACCAGGCCGCCGCGGACCTTGCCCAGGCCCGGGGCCTGGAGACGGTCATGGACCGGTGCGTGAAAATCGAGCATGGCCGGCTGTACGGGGGGCTGAACTGGGTAGGGGTCAATACCGGGGTGGTGTCGGCCAAGCGCCCCCGCTGGCTGCCCTACTAAAGCTTGGTGGGCCGGCTGTGTTTGCCGCTATGAGCCAGTCGATCCGCGTGTTCGACGGCCGTTTTGGTCGCCTCAAGCTGATCGAGGTGAAGACCGGGCTGGCAGTGGCCGAGAGCGCCGAGCCGCAGGTGCTGTACAAGCTTCACGGGGCCGATCTAACGGTTGCCGGCATGAACCTCGCCCGGGAGCAGATCCTGTTCTTCAATCCCGGCACCGCATGGGAGGCCAAGCCGCAGGCAGACGGGGAGCGCTCCTAGGTACTGCTCCTGCAGGCCTCGTCGGCCTGGCTGCAGGAATGGTTTCCAGCCGCCTTCGGCGATTCAACGCGCCCGTTACGGTCCGCGACCAAGGCCATCACCCCGCGCATCCGCCAGCTGGCGGATATCCTCGCGGTGGAGGCGCTCAACGACCAGTTCCTGTCACCCGACCGCCTGGAGTTCATGCTGGAGGAGATGGTGCTCTCCATCGTGGAGGCTTACCTTGCCCGGCGACGGCCGCAAAGACTTCCCCTGGATGCTGCTCGGCGTGCACTCCGCGAAGCTGGACGTCGCCAACCGCGACGCAAGCCAGGACGAGAGCCTGGACCTGAATTTCGCGTGGCATGCCGACATCCTCCTTACTTTGACG
>SXNB01000243.1 GCA_005777205.1 Burkholderiales bacterium
CAGTTGCGGGTGGCGTTCTGCGGCGGCAGGATCGCTAACTCGGCGCCGGTCGCCGGGGCGATGGCGGCGACGCGCGCCTTCCAGCGCACGCCGGGGTAGGCGTCCATGGTGAAGGACACCGTCTGGCCCTCGCGCATGTCGGTGAGTTGCGTTTCCTTGAAGTTGGCCTCGATCCACAGCGCGCCGTCGTCCACCAGACTGAACACCGGGTCGCCGCGCTCCACATACGAGCCGGGCCGGAGCTTGACGTTGCTGAGCACGCCGGCTGCCGGCGCCGTGATCTGGGTGCGCGCGAGGTCCAGGCGCGCCGACTTGAGTGCGCCCACCGCCTGCTGGAATCGCGGATGGCGCTCCGGCGGCGCGTCGGCCTTGCCGTCGAGGCCCGCCAGCGCGCGGCTGGCGCGCTCGCGCAGCGCCACTTGGCGCTTCTTCGCGGTCTCGAGGTTGTTCTGCGCCTCGTCGAACTGGTCCTCGCGGCTCATGCCCTTTTCCTTTATCAGGCGCTGGCGCTCGAACTGGCGCGCGAGGAAGCCGATGCGCTCCGATTCCGCCTCGGCGTCGAGTAGGGCGCCCTTGTACTCCGAGCGCAGGGTCTCGATCTCGGTTCGCACCACGGCAACCTGCGACTCGGCGCGGGTCACCGCGAGCTCGAACGGCGCCGGGTCGATGCGAAACAGGGGCGCGCCGCGGGCGACCTTCTGCTGGTCGCGGGCGCTGAGCTCGATCACCTTGCCCGAGACCTCGGCGCTGACCGCGACGAGGTGCGCCTTGACGTAGGCGTTGTCGGTCTCGGACCAGCGCGAGCCCTTGGCGTACCAGTGCAGGGCGGCCACGATCCCCAGTGCGGGGATCGCGAACAGCAGCAGGGCGCGCAGGAGCCGAAGCAATCCGGATTTCACCGCTTTTCTTCTACCACAGGGCCTCAGGCAAATACAATGAACGGATGACGATACTCGTGACGAAAGCGGCGGGATTCATCGGCGCGGTTTTTCTCGGGGCGCAAGCTGCGCGCCTCGAGATCGAAGAAATCCTGGCGACAGATCAAAGCGCGTCGACGTTCGGGCACCCGAAGATCCGCTTTGTTGCAGGGAATATCGCCTATCCTCAGTTCACCCGCTCGCTCGTCACGCCGGATGTCTCCACCGTATTCCACTTCGCCGCCCTTGTTTCCGGCGGCGCCGAGCAGAACTTCGAACTCGGCACCAAAGTGAACCTTGACGCGACCCGCGACCTGCTCGAGGCCTGCCGCCTGGTCGGCCATCGGCCGAAGTTCATCTTTGCCTCCACCGTCGGCGTGTACGGTGGCGATGTTCCGGACCCGGTCACGGACGACGCGTCGGCCTCACCGCGCATTTCATACAGCGCGCAGAAGCTGGCCTGCGAAGTGCTGATCAACGTCTATACGCGGCGAGGCTTCGTCGATGGGCGCGCGCTGCGGCTGCCGGCGGTGCTGGTGCGCGCGGGAACCAATACCGCGCTGTCGGGCTGGTCGAGCGCCATCATCCGCGAGCCGCTTGCCGGCCACGACTACGTTTGTCCGGTGCGGCCGGACACGCGCCAGCCCTGCATTTCGGTGCAGAAGGTGGCCGAGGCGTTCCTGCACGCGGCGGACCTCCCTGCGGAGGCGCTGGGCTACGACCGTACCGTGTTGCTCAACAGCATCTCGGTGTCCGCCAGCCAGATGTGGGAGGCGGTGAACCCGAGGGCGAGGGGCAGGGTGCGCTTCGAACCCGATCCCCGCGTGCAGTCGGTGATGGACCTGGTGCCGAAGGCGACGCGCTCGGCGCGTGCCACGCAGCTGGGTTTCCACCACAACTCCTCCACCGAAGAGATCATCGCGGAGTCGCTGGCATGAAGAAGCACAAGAAGATCCCGATTCTGCCTTCGCGCATCACGGTGGAGGGGATTGACCGCGCGCCGCACCGCGCCTTCCTGCGCGGCCTGGGCCTCACGGACGAGGAACTCAAGCGACCCTTCGTGGGGGTTGCATCCACCGACGGGCGCGTCACGCCGTGCAACGCGCTGCTGGGGTCGCTGGCGCGCGAGGCCTGCGAGGGCGTGCGCGACAGCGGCGGCGTGCCGTTCGATTTCGCTTCGATCGCGGTAGCGGATTCCATGTCCATGAACCACGCTGGGATGCGCTATTCGCTGCTGTCGCGCGAGATCATCGCCGACGGCGTGGAGGCGGTGGTGCGCGGCCATGCCTACGACGCCTTGGTCACCTTCGCCGGCTGCGACAAGACGCGACCGGGGATGATGATGTCGATGGTACGGCTCAACCTGCCCTCGGTGTTCATGTTCGGCGGCGCCGCGCTGCCCGGACGACTGGACGGCAAGGACGTGACCGTGCTTGACACCTACGAGGCGGTGGGCGGCGTCTACGCCGGCACCGTGACGCGCAAGCAGCTGGACGTGCTGGAGCATGTCTGCCTGCCGGGGCTCGGCGCGTGTCCTGGCCAGTTCAGCGCCAACACCATGGCGATGGTTTCGGAGACCCTGGGCCTCGCATTGCCCGGTTCGGCGACCATGCCGGCGGTGGCACTGGAGCGCCGCGCCCAGGCGCGCGAGGCAGGGCGCGTGGCGATGGAACTGCTCAAGCGGGGTGGACCGCTGCCGCGAGATCTGGTGACGAGGAAGGGCCTGGAGAACGCTTGTGCCGCGGTCGCGGCCACGGGCGGCTCCACCAACGCGGGGCTGCATATCCCGGCCATCGCGCACGAGGCGGGCATCCGGTTTTCGCTGGACGACCTGGCGCGGATCTCAAAGCGTACGCCTTACCTCGCCGACATGAAGCCCGGCGGCAAGTACCTGGCGAAGGACCTGCACGAGATCGGTGGCGTGTACGCCGTATTGAAGGAACTGCTCAAACGCGGCGCGCTGCATGGCGACTGCCTGACGATTTACGGCACCACGCTGGAGCAGGAACTGAGCGACCACCCCGGCGCCGACGGCAAGGTGGTGCCCAAGCAGGCGATTATGGAATCGGGCGGTATCGTGGTGCTCAAGGGCAACCTCGCTCCCGATGGCGCGCTGCTGAAGGTCGCGGGTCTCAAGTCCCTGCGCTTCGAGGGACGCGCCCGGGTGTTCGACAACGAGGAAGCCTGTGTCGACGTGGTGCGCAAGCGTGCGTACCGGCACGGCGACGTACTGGTCATACGTTACGAGGGCCCGAAGGGCGGGCCAGGCATGCGCGAAATGCTGGGCGTCACGGCTTTGCTTTACGGCCAGGGCGCGGGCGAGAAGGTGGCGCTGGTGACCGACGG
>SXNB01000244.1 GCA_005777205.1 Burkholderiales bacterium
CGCTCGGACCCGTGGCGACGCTGCTGGGCCTCGCCTTCCGGCTCTACGACCCGGAGAAGTTGCTCGGGGACAAGGAAGATCTCGGCATCACCTGCGCCCTCGTTCCCACGAACCATCCTGGCGTGACCATCGGCCGGCGCCACCTGCCGCTCAACGCCGCGTTCCAGAACGGCCCAAACTCTGGCAAGGACGTATTCATGCCGATCGACTGGATCATCGGCGGCAAGGACTACGCCGGCAAAGGCTGGATGATGTTGATGGGCTGCCTCGCCGCGGGGCGTTCGATTTCGCTGCCGACCTCGTCGGTAGGCGGCGCCAAGGGCATAGCACGCGTCACCGGCGCGTATGCGCGCGTGCGCAGCCAGTTCAATACGCCCATCGGCAAGCTGGAGGGCGTGGAGGAAGCACTCGGCCGCATCGCCGCCAATTGCTACATGATGGACGCGGTGCGCATCATGACCGCGGGCGCGGTGGACATGGGCGAGAAGCCGGCGGTGATCTCGGCCATCGCCAAGTACCACATGACCGAGCGCGCGCGCCTGTGCGTTAACGACGGCATGGATATCCAAGGCGGCAAGGGCATCTGCCTCGGGCCGAACAACTGGATCGGCCGCGGCTACCAGGTGATGCCAGTGGGCATCACCGTCGAAGGCGCGAACATCCTGACGCGCACGCTTATCCTCGTCGGCCAGGGCGCGATCCGCTGCCACCCCTACGTGCTGCGCGAGATGCGTGCCGCCAAGGAAATGTCGGGCGCGGAGGCCTCGATCGAGTTCGACCACGCGTTCACCTCGCACATCGGCCACACGCTCTCCAACGGCGTGCGCACCTTCATCCACGGCATCACGAGTTCCCGCCTCGGGCAGGTGCCGCGCTCGGGCGCCCCGGAAACCGCGCACTACTACCGTTTCACTTCGCGCCTCGCCGCGGCGTTCGCGTTCCTCGCGGACGTCTCGATGCTGGCGATGGGCGGCGCGTTGAAGCGCAAGGAGAAGATCTCCGGGCGGCTGGGCGACGTACTGTCCATGCTGTACCTCGTCTCTGCGACGCTGAAGCACTATGAGGACCAGGGCCGCAGGAAAGAGGACCTTCCGCTCATCCGCTGGGTGGTGCGCGACCTGCTCTATCACGCGCAGGAGGCGATCGACCAGATCCTGTCCAATTTCCCGGTGAAATCGGTCGCCACGCTGCTGCGCTGGACCATCTTCCCGCTGGGCATGTCCTTCCGCCCGCCGCTGGATTCCCGCAACCGCGAATGCGCGCAGATCCTGCTCGAGCCCGGCGAAGCGCGCGACCGGCTCACCGCCGGCATCTACAAACCGAAGAACGAGACCGACGCGACCAGGGTGCTGGAGGCCGCGTTCCTCGCGGCAATCGCCTGCGAGCCCATTGACGAGAAGCTGAGGAAGGCGGTGAAGAAGGGCAAGATCCTCGCCCGCCCCGGCGCCGACATCGGCGTGCTGGCGCTCGACGCCGGCCTCATCAGCGCTGATGAGTGCGCGCAATGGCAACGCAAGGAGTCGCTGCGCAAGCACGTCATCAAGGTCGATGATTTCCCGCAGGACTTCGGCCGCGCCGAGATCCTGGTAAAGCTCGCGCAAGCCCAATCCATGGCCAGCCTGGCCGCAAGGGCAGCTTGACATGATGAACAAACCGGTCTACGTCATCGACGGCGCGCGCACGCCGTTTCTTAAAGCCAGGAACCGCCCCGGGGTGTTCTCCGCGGGCGACCTCGCCACGCAGGCGGGCAAGACATTACTGGTGCGGCAGAAGTTCGAGCCCACGCAGCTGGACGAGGTGATCCTGGGCTGCGCCGCGCCCTCGGTGGACGAGGTCAACATCGGCCGCGTGGTCGCGCTGCGCATGGGCTGCGGGCAGAAGGTCCCGGGTTGGACCGTGATGCGCAACTGCGCCTCGGGCATGCAGGCGCTGGATTCCGGCATCAGCAATATCCTATCCGGGCGCGCCAACTTGGTGCTCGCCGGCGGCGTGGACGCGCTGTCACGCGCACCGCTGCTGTACTCGGACAGGATGGTGCTGTGGTTCGCGGACATGGCCAGCGCGCGCAGCGCCGGCCAGCGCGTAGCCCTCTTCGCTCGCCTGCCGTTCAAGGCCATGCTGGCACCGGTGATCGGCATCATGAAGGGCCTTACCGACCCGATGGTGGGCCTGCTCATGGGCCAGACCGCGGAGAACGTCGCTCACCGCTTCGGTATCACCCGGACGCAGATGGACGCCTACTCGGTGCGCAGCCACCTGCGCGTGGCGCATGCGCAGGACGAAGGCGCGCTCGCCGTCGGCGGCGGCGAAGTGGAGGCGGTGTACGACGCCAAGGGCAACGCCTACGCGCTGGACGACGGCGTGCGGCGCGATTCGTCAATGGAGCACCTTGCGAAACTAAAGCCTTTCTTTGATCGTAAATTCGGCAACGTGACCCCGGGCAACAGCTCGCAGATCACCGACGGCGCCGCCTGGCTGATCCTCGCCTCCGAAGAGGCGGTGAAGCAGCACGGCCTCTCGCCCATCGGGCGCATCGTGGACGCGGAGTGGGCGGGCCTCGACCCGGCGCAGATGGGCCTGGGCCCGGTGCACGCCGCGACGCCGATCCTGAAGCGCCACAAGCTCAAGCTGGACAGCCTGGACTACTGGGAAATCAACGAAGCCTTCGCGGCGCAGGTGCTGGGTTGCCTCGCGGCGTGGAAGGACGAGGCTTACTGCCGGGAGCAGCTGGGCCTCGAAGGCGCCATGGGCGCGATGGACGAACAGAAGCTGAACGTGGACGGCGGCGCCATTGCGCTCGGCCACCCGGTCGGGGCATCGGGGGCGCGCATCGTGCTGCACATGCTGCGGCTCCTCAAGCGCAAGAACGCGAAGCGCGGCATGGCCTCGATCTGCATCGGCGGCGGCCTGGGCGGCGCCATGCTGGTGGAGGCGCTGTAAATGAAGCACTGGCGCCACGAAACGGACGTACAGGGCCTGGCCTGGCTCAGCTTCGACAAGCAGGGCGAGTCCACCAACACATTCTCCAAGGACGCGCTGCACGAACTGGACGCCGCGCTGGAGGAACTCCGCGCGGCCGGCCCCAGGGGCCTCATCATCCGCTCGGCCAAGGACAGTTTCATCGCCGGGGCCGACGTCGAGGAATTCACCCGCTTCCAGTCCCCCGAGGAGGCGCTCGCCTTCGTGCGCCTGGGCTGGGACGTATTCGCCAAGCTGCGCGAGCTGCCCTTCCCCACCACCGCGCTGGTGAACGGCTACTGCATGGGCGGGGGCTTCGAGCTGGCGCTCGCCTGCCGCTATCGCGTCGCGCTGGACGATCCGAAGACGCGCTTTGCCTTCCCCGAG
>SXNB01000245.1 GCA_005777205.1 Burkholderiales bacterium
GAAGTATGTGGCGCCGCCGGTAGAGATGTGGAACGCGCCGCACTGGATCGCGGCAATACCCTCGGCCACGAGCTGCGGCCGGCAGTCGATCAGGCGGGCCTTCGCGGCACCATAGGCGAGCGCCTTCCTCGGGATCTCCGCGTAGTCGGATTCGTCGGGCTGGCCCAGGTTCGCGGTGTACGCGTAGGGGACCGCGCCCTTGGCGCGCATCCAGTGCACCGCGGCGCTGGTGTCCAGGCCGCCCGAGAACGCGATGCCGATCTTTTCTCCTTGCGGAAGGGCTGCGAGGATCGTCGCCAAGTGCCTGCTCTCCGAAAAGCGCAGATGATACGTGATCTGCCGGGCGCTAGAATGATGACCATGCGTCTCGCGCCCGCACTGAGGACGGTCCTCGTCGCCATGCTGACCGCGGCAATCCCGGCCGGTGCCATCGCCGCGCCGTTCGTGACAGGCGGCGGCGGGGAGGGAATCGTTCTCGCTGCGCCGCCAGGGTTTGCGGACACCGGACTTCTCGCCTCGCCGCGACCGCAGGAACTTGCCGAGAGCCTCACTTCGGCCTCCAACCCGATCCTGGTATTCGCCATGACCGACGCCGACCTGCGCCGCTACCTCGCCGTGGCAACCCCGAAGGGCCTGGAGCACGAACGCGTGAGCGAGCCGCAGTTCCGAAACTTCGTCTCTGATTCGCTGTGCGAGCTGGGCGCCCCCGCGGCCTCCACCGAGACGGACTTCCACAAGCTGCTCGAGGCGCAGCCCGTCGGCCGGGCGAGCCTGCTGGCGGAACTGAAGAAGGAGCCCAACCTGGTTTCCATCGTGCAGGGGGAACGCCTGCCCAGCGAGGGCGGCCTGTTCAACCCCAAGCCGATCTACATTCTGGCGACGACGACACTGTCCCTGCAGCGCGGCAAGGCGCTGCAGCTGGCGGTCTACTCCGGCTACGGCTCTCCCGAGGACGTCGGCTGGATCACCACCGTCACCTCGCTTTGGATCGAGGAACTGCAGCGCCTGAACCGCTGAGCGTGCGCCCATGCCCTCCTTCGACGCCGTATCGGAAGTGAACCGCCAGGAAGTGAAGAACGCGGTCGAGCAGGTCAACAAGGAAATTGGCAACCGCTTCGACTTCAAGGGCTCCGACGCCAGGGTGGAGCAGGCGGAACTGGTGCTCACCGTGTTTGCCGACGACGAATTCAAGCTGGGCCAGGTGCTCGACGTCATGCGCGGGCGCATGGCCAAGCGCAACATCGACGTGCGCAGCCTGGAGCTGGGCGCGGTGGAGAAGATTTCCAGCGACAAGCTGAAGCAGGCAGTGACGGTGAAAACCGGCATTCCGGTGGAGAAGGGCAAGCAGCTGCAAAAGCTGCTCAAGGACGCGAAGCTCAAGGTGGCGGCCTCGATCCAGGGTGACGCGCTGCGCGTCTCGGGGTCGAAGAAGGACGACCTGCAGGCGGCAATCCAGCTCTTGCGCAGGTCGGTCACCGACCTGCCGATCCAGTTCACCAACTTCCGGGACTAGGGATTTAGTTCTTAGCCAGTCCCTCGGTCCACTTGTCGTAGATCCGGTCCGCGACCTTGTGCAGCGCCTCCACGCGCTGCGCGATGCGCCGCCCCACCTCGGCCGGGCCCTGCACCCCCGGGCTCGCCGCGCCCTTGCGGATTTCCTCGACACCGCTGAGCAGCCAGTTGCGGATCAGGTCCTCGGTCATCTCGACGTGGCACTGCATGCCCATGTGCTTGCCGATCGCGAAAGCCTGATTGGCGCAGTGCGCGTTGCCCAGCACCCGGGTGGCGCCCGGCGGAATGCTGAAGGCCTCGCCGTGCCAGTGGAAGCTCTCGAAGCGCTCGAGATCCCCGAACCAGGCGCGCGCGACCGCGTTGTCCTGCACCTGCACCTCGCCCCAGCCGATCTCCTTCACCTTGGCTCGTGTCACCTCTCCGCCCAGGGCCTTGGACATCAGCTGTCCGCCCAGGCAGTGGCCCAGCACCGGGATCTCCTGCCGCACCGCATTCCTCACCAGTTCCAGCGCCGGCGCGATCCACGGCAGCTCGTCATGGACGCTCATCGGCCCGCCCATGAAGACGACTCCCGAGAAGGCGCGGACATCCTTAGGCACCTTTACGCCTTCGTCGAGCGCGATCAACGTGAAGGCAATGGACTTGCGCTCCAGCGCCGTAGCGAAGTAGGCTGGTCCCTCGGAACGCGCATGCCTGAAAATGGCGACGGGTTTCATGAGACGGCATTTTAGAGTCCTTTGGCTCTGGGGCTTGCTCTCCATGGCCCCGGCCGTCCTCGCGACCAACGTCATCCTCACAGGCGTCTTCGGCGATAAGGCAGCGATCATCGCCGTGAATGGCGGTGAGCCCCGAACCATCTGGCTCGGGCAACGGATCGGCAACGTCACCCTGGTTTCGGTCGACAAGGAACGCGCCACCGTGGAGGTGAATGGCAACCGCCGCTTGCTGATCCGCGGGCAAACCTACAGCACCGCCGCCTGGTAGCCCAACCCGGCCCCCACCTCAAGCACGACCAGGTGCGGCGCGGGCGCGATGAGGTCCGCGCTCAAGGCGACGATGTACGGCTGCGAGATGGTTTGCTCGCGCTCGATGGGCAACGGGTGGATGCGGTAGGCGTGCGAGCGGAGGTCGGCCGGCACCATCCGGTGCCGTTCCCCCTTCGCCATCGCCGCGCGCAGGCGCGGCTACATCGCGGCGAGGCTGGTCAGGGTCTTGGTATCCGCGCAGGTGGCGTCGATCTCCGCCACCATCCGCTCGCGCTCGGCGCCGGAATCCTGCGCTTCGGCGCCAGACACCAGCTGCCCGGCCAGCGCGAAGCTAGCCAGCCGCCTTGTCGCGCTCAATCAAGGCGTAGGCGGAGTGGTTGTGGATCGACTCGAAGTTCTCCGACTCGACCACGTAGGACTGGATGCGGTCGTCCAGGTTGAGGATCGCGGCGACGTCTCGCACCATGTCCTCAACGAATTTAGGGTTGTCGTAGGCGCGCTCGGTGACGTACTTTTCATCGGGGCGCTTGAGCAGGCCGTAGAGCTCGCACGAGGCCTGCTTCTCGATCAGGTCCACGATCTCCTCGATCCAGACGAAGTTCGCAGTCATGGCGGTCACCGTAACGTGCGAGCGCTGGTTGTGCGCGCCATAGGCCGAGATTTTCTTCGAGCAGGGGCACAGGCTCGTCACCGGCACCAGCACTTTCATGCGGAAGGTCTGCACGCCCCTCAGGATCTCGCTGATGAAGGTGACTTCGTAGTCCATCAGGCTCCTGACGCCAGAGACCGGCGCTGCCTTATCGATGAAGTAGGGGAACGCCATCTCGATGCGGCCTTCCTCGGCCTCGAGGCGCTTGACCATTTCCTTGAGCATTGCCTTGAAGCTGTCCACCGTCAGCTCGCGCTCCTGCGCCGACAGGATTTCGACGAAGCGCGACATGTGCGTGCCCTTGAACTGGTGCGGCAGGCCGACGTACATGTTGAAGGTGGCCACGGTGTGCTGCACGCCGCCGGCACGCTCCATGACCTTCACCGGGTGACGGATGGCCTTGATCCCGACCTGGTCGATGGCGAGCTTGCGCGAGTCGGGGTCGGCTTGGACGTCAGGGATGCTCTGGACATTCTGGAGGTCTTTGGGGTTCATGGAAGCCATTATATACCCGACAACGTTACTCTGGTATTACCGCCCTGCTTACTACCGCACTACGTTGCCAGCGCCGTCCGGACCGATTTCAGGATGCCCTCGGCGTCCAGACCAACCGCAGAAAGCAGCTTGGCCGGATCACCGTGGTCGACGAATCGGTCCGGCAGCCCAAGGAGCAGCACGCGTTTCTCCAGCCCCAGCCCGGCCAGAGCCTCGCACACCGAGCTGCCGGCGCCACCCATGACCTGGTGCTCCTCGACCGTGATCAACAGGTCGTGGCCCGCAGCCAGCTCCTTGACGAGCTCGGTATCCAGCGGTTTCACGAAGCGCATGTTGGCGACCGTGGCGTCCAGCGCCTCGGCGGCCGCCAGCGCCGGCTTCACCATCGAGCCAAAGGCGAGAATCGCAATCTTCTTGCCGCGGCGCCGGATCTCGCCCTTGCCGATCGCAAGCGCCTTCATCTCCGCCTGCAGCGGGACGCCGGGGCCGGTGCCGCGCGGGTAGCGCACGGCCGAAGGGCCATCCAGCGAATACCCGGTGTAGAGCATCTGCCGGCATTCGTTCTCGTCGGACGGCGCC
>SXNB01000034.1 GCA_005777205.1 Burkholderiales bacterium
CGGTGACCGAGAAGCGCGGCCTGTTCAAGGGCTGGACGGTGCTGCTCGCGATCCTCGCATTCTCCCTTTCCCTGCTCGGAACGTTCCTCGTGCGCTCTGGTGTCCTGACCTCGGTGCATGCCTTCGCCACTGACCCCAAGCGCGGCGTATTCATTCTCGCCTTCCTCGTCATCGCGGTCGGCGGCTCACTGGCGCTCTACGCCTGGCGCGCGCCGCGCATGACGGCCAGCGGCGCCTTCGAGCCGGTGTCTCGCGAGACCTTTCTGCTCGCCAACAGCGTGCTGCTGTTGGTGGCGACCGCAGCGGTGATGCTGGGCACGCTGTACCCACTTTTCCTGGACGCGCTCAACCTGGGCAAGATCTCCGTCGGTCCGCCCTACTTCGAGGCGGTGTTCGCGCCGCTGATGGCGCCGGCGTTGCTGCTGGCGGGCATCGGTCCACTCATCAGTTGGCGCAAGGGCGATGCGGCAGGGCTGGCGAGGAAGATGCGCTGGGTCGCAGCAGGCGTCGCCCTGTTCGCGATCGCGGCGCCGTTCCTGTTCGGCCGCTGGAGCCTGCTCACCGCTGCCGGCCTGGCGCTCGCCTTTTGGCTCCTCGGCTCAGTCGTGGTCACGCTGACCCAGCGCCTGCGCGCGCAGCGCTTGGCCACGCTGCCGGCGGCGTTCCTTGGCATGTGCCTCGCCCATGCCGGGGTCGGCGTATTCGTCATCGGCGTCACGCTGGTGAAGAGCTACGAGTCCGAGCGCGACGTGCGCCTGGAGCCGGGCCAGAGCGTGGCGCTTGGCGGCTACGACTTCCGCTTCGACAGCGTGCGCGAGCGCGCCGGACCCAACTTCGACGCGACGCAGGCGCAGATCACGGTGCTGCGGGGCGGCGACGTGTTCCGGGTGCTGCACCCCGAGAAGCGCGTGTACCGGGTCCAGACCATGCCCATGAGCGAGGCCGCGATCCACTACGGCGTCACGCGACACCTGTACGTGTCCCTCGGCGAATCGGTGGGCAAGCCTGGTGAGCCGGCGGCATGGTCGGTTCGCGTGCACGTCAAGCCCTTTGTCGGCTGGATCTGGCTGGGCTGCGTCATCATGGCGCTGGGCGGGGCGCTCGCCGCCAGCGACCGGCGCTATCGCGTAGCCGCGCGCCGCCGCGAGGCGGTCGAAGCGCCCGCGCGGGAAGCGCGCGCGTGAAGAAAGCGCTGATCCCGCTGGCGCTGTTCCTGGTCATCGCCGGGTTCCTGTTCGCTGGACTGGACCTGAAGCCCCGCGAAGTGCCCTCCCCCCTGGTGGGCAAGGCGGCCCCCGCGTTCACCCTGCCGGTGCTGCACCAGCCGGAGAAGCTGTTCGCGCCCTCGGAGATGAAAGGCAAGCCCTGGATGCTCAACGTTTGGGCCTCCTGGTGCGTCGCCTGCCGCGACGAGCACCCGTTGCTGGTGGCGCTGGCGAAGCAGAACGTCATCCCGATCCTGGGGCTGAATTACAAGGACCAGCCCCTGGATGCGAAAAGGTGGCTTGCGCAGTTCGGCGATCCCTACCTGTACTCGGTGATGGACACGGAGGGCCGCGTCGGCATTGACTACGGCGTCTACGGCGTGCCGGAGACCTACGTCATCGACGGTGCTGGCGTGATCCGCTTCAAGCACATCGGCGCGCTCACGTCCGACATCGTTTCCGGGAAGATCCTGCCGCTGCTGAAGGCGATGCCCTGATGAAACGCGTTTTTGCCGCCCTTGCCCTGGCGCTGTGCCTGTCGGCGCTCGCCCAGGAAACGCCTGAGGAAGCGCGCCTGCGCACGCTGCAGGAGAAGCTGCGCTGCCTGGTGTGCCAGAACCAGACCCTCGCGGATTCGCCCGCCGGGCTGGCCGATGACCTGCGCCGCGAACTGCGCGAGCAGATGAAGACCGGGCGCAGCGACGACGAGATCCTGAATTTCATGGTCGCCCGCTACGGCGACTTCGTGCTCTACGAGCCGCCGTTCAAGGCCACTACCGCGCTGCTCTGGGTCGGCCCGTTCGTTCTGCTGGGGCTGGCGCTGGTCGCGATGGCCATGATGGCGCGGCGCCGCCGCAACTCCATCGCGGAGCCAGAGCTTGGCGCGGAGGAGCGCCGTCTGGTGGTGCAGGCGCTGAGCCCGGAAGAGGACCGCAGGTGAGCCTGTTCGTAGTCCTGGCCGCGCTGTTCGCAGCCGTGGCGCTCGCCTTCGTCCTGCCGCCGCTGCTGCGCGGCGCGAAGCCGGCAGCCGGCGTCGTCCGTGACGAAATGAATTCCCTGATCTACCGGGAGCAGCTGGCGGAGCTGCGCGCCGAGCGCGAGCGCGGGGCGATGACGGAGGACCAGTTCCAGCGGGCCATGCGCGATCTCGAGCGGCGTATCGTCGCCGAAGCGGGCGCGACCGCCACCGCGGCGCCGCACGTCTCGCACGCGCTGGCCGCGGTGGTGGTGGCGCTCGCGATCCCGCTGATCGCCGGCCTGGGCTACTGGCGGCTGGGCGCGCCGGACGCGTTGCAGCCCGGCGCGACCGAGGCGATGGCGCAGCCGGATGCCGCCCAGGTCGAGGTGATGGTCGAGAAGCTATGGAGCCGCCTGAAGCAATCGCCGGAGGACGCCGAGGGCTGGGCGCTGCTCGGGCGCTCGCTGGCCTCGCTTGGCCAGCACGAGCGCGCCGCGCAGGCGCACTTGCAGGCTGCGCAACGCCTGCCTAACGACGCCAACGTGCTTGCGGACTACGCTGATGCGCTCTCGCTGACGCGTGGGCGCAGGCTCGAGGGCGAGCCGATGCTGCTCGTGCGGCGCGCGCTGGCCGCCGACCCGCAGCACCTGAAGGCGCTCGCGCTGGCTGGCGCGGGCGAATACCAGGCTGGCAACCACGCCGCCGCGGCGGTCCACTGGAAGAAGGCACTGGCGGTGCTGCCGCCCGATTCCGAGTTCGCGCGCCAGCTGCAGGCCGGCCTGGCGGAAACGGAGCAATTGGCCGCGGCGGGCAAGGCACCGGCAAAGCAGCTGGCGGGCCTGCAGGGAACCGTGAGCCTGGACCCGAAGCTCGCCGCCGCCGCCGCGCCCGGGGACACCGTGTTCGTGATCGCGCGCCCGGCCGACGGCGGGCGCATGCCGCTCGCGGTGGCGCGCACCACGGTGTCCGCCCTGCCCTACCAGTTCACGCTCGTCGACAGCATGGCAATGGCCCCGGGTGTAAAACTCTCGGAGCAGGCCAAGGTGGTTGTAGTGGCGCGCATCTCGAAATCGGGGCAGCCGATCTCGCAGAAAGGGGATCTCGAAGGCGCCAGCGATCCCGTTGCGCCGACGGCCTCGGGGCTGTACGTGGTGATCTCGAAAACCATCGAATGAACGCCGAGGTCACCGGCATCGTGCTAGCTGGCGGCCAGGGCCGGCGCATGGGTGGCGTGGACAAGGGCCTGCAGCTGCTGCACGGACGGCCGATGGTGGCGCACGTCATCGCGCGCCTGGCACCGCAGGTGGGCGAAATCGTGGTCAACGCCAACCAGAACCTGGAGGCCTATCGCGCCTTCGGCCAGCGCGTGGTTCCCGACGCCATCGGCGGCTTCGCCGGTCCACTGGCCGGTCTGCACGCTGGCCTGGGCGCGGCGGCCCGTGCGCACGCGGTCACCGCCCCCTGCGACTCGCCCTTCCTGCCCGGGGACCTCGTCGCCCGGCTAATGGACGCGCTACGGGACAACGACCTTGCGGTGGCGAAGACCGGCGACCAGCCGCACCCGGTGTTCTGCCTGGTGCGGGTCGCGGTGCAAAGCCACCTGGAAGCGTTCCTGGCCGCCGGCGGGCGCAAAATAGACGCCTGGTACGCGACGCTGAAGGTGGTCGAGGTGCCGTTCGACGACGAAGCCGAGGCCTTCCGCAACATCAACACCATGGACGAACTTCGCATGTCCGGTCCCGACGCATGACGAGCCTGGCCAAAGTCGTGAGTTGCCTGGACGGGTACGACCCGGACGCATTGCCGGTGGCCACCGCGCGCGCGGCCATACGCGCCTGCCTGGAGCCGGTGCGCGAGACCGAGCGCGTCGGCACGCGCGAGGCCTTGGGCCGCGTACTGGCCGAGGACATCGTGCCGGCGATCAATGTCCCAGCCCAGGACAATTCAGCGATGGACGGTTGGGCGCTGCGCGGCGCCGATCTTCCTGCTGACCGCGACGTCACGCTGAAGGAGGCTGGCACCGCGTTCGCCGGGCGCCCGTTCCAAGGCGAGGTGAAGGCCGGCGAATGCGTGCGCATCATGACCGGCGCGGTAATGCCGCGCGGCACCGACTCGGTGGTGATCCAGGAAGTCGTGCAGCGCAATGGCGACCGCGTCGTCGTTCCGCCCGGGCAGAAGAAAGGCCAGAACGTGCGCGCCGCCGGCGAGGACATCCAGGCGGGCGTCGCCGCGCTCAAGGCCGGCAGCCTAGTGGGAGCCGCGGACCTTGGCCTGATTGCCTCGCTCGGCATTGCGGACGTACGCGTGAAGCGCCGGCTGCGCGTGGCGTACTTCTCCACCGGCGATGAGCTCACTGCCATCGGCAAGCCCCTGCCCGAGGGCGGCATCTACGACTCCAACCGCTACACCCTGCACGGCATGTTGGCGAAGCTGGGCATGGACGTCACCGACATGGGCGTGGTGCGCGACGACCCGGCGAAGCTGGAAGCCGCGTTCCGCACCGCCGCGGCGAACGCCGACGAGGTCATCACAAACGGCGGCGTGTATGTGGGCGAAGCGGACTTCGTGAAGCAGCTCATGGGCAAGCTGGGCGAGGTGCTATTCTGGAAAATCGCCATGCGCCCAGGGCGTCCCATGGCCTACGGCCGCATTTCCGCCGGCCGCCGCGCGCCGTTTCTCTTCGGCCTGCCCGGCAACCCGGTGGCGGTGATGGTCACCTTCCACCAGTTCGTGCGCGAGGCGCTGCTGGTGCTCGCTGGCCGCGCCGACGACTGCAGCCTGCCGCTGGTGCCGGTGCAGGCGGCGCACGCGATGCGCAAGGTTCCTGGCCGCACCGAGTACCAGCGCGGCGTGGTCTTCCGCGAGGGCGGCTTCTGGAAGGCGCGCACCACCGGCCAGCAGGGATCCGGCGTGCTGCGCTCCATGTCCGAGGCCAATTGCTACATCGTCCTGGAGCACGAGCGCGGCACGGTGCAACCGGGAGAGCCGGTGCAGGTGCAGCTGTTCGAGGGACTGGACTAGCAGGTGGAGTCACGCGACCGCCGCGCCGTCGCGGCCTGGCTGTTCCTCTGCGCCGCCCTCGTCTTCGTCATGATCGTGGTGGGCGGCATCACCCGACTCACCGAGTCAGGATTGTCCATCGTCGAGTGGCAGCCGCTGGTGGGCGCGCTGCCACCGCTGTCGCAGGCGGACTGGGAACTCCTGTTCCAGAAGTACCGCGCCACGCCGCAGTTCCTGAAGGTGTTCCCGGACATGGACGTGGAGGGCTTCAAGACCATCTTCTGGTGGGAGTACATCCACCGCCTTCTGGGGCGCGTCATCGGCCTGGTGTTTCTCTTGCCTTTCCTCTGGTTCCTCGTGCGGCGAAAGCTGGACCAACCACTGGCGTGGAAGCTGGCCGGCCTGTTCGTGCTGGGCGGCCTGCAGGGCGCGATGGGCTGGTACATGGTGAAGAGCGGGCTGGTGGACAACCCGCGCGTCAGCCACTTCCGTCTCACCGCGCACCTGGGACTCGCGCTGGTGATTTTCTGCGCGGAGATGTGGATTGCCATCGGCCTGCTGCAGCGCGAACCCGGAAAACCTCGCGCCTTTGCCCTCCTCGTCCTCGGCCTGGTCCTGCTGATGGCGCTCTCGGGCGGCTTCGTCGCCGGACTGCGCGCCGGGCATGCCTACAGCAGCTTCCCGCTCATAAACGGTCATGTCATCCCGCCCGAGGCGTTCATGCTGGAGCCGTGGTGGCGCAACTTCCTCTGGAACCCGGCCACGATCCAGCTCACGCATCGCGGCTTCTTCTGGCTGCTGCTGGTGCTGGTGCCGCTCCTGTGGTGGACGCTGCGTCGCACGCCGGCGTTTCTAGCGGCGAATCACCTGCTCGGGATTTTTTTCCTGCAGGCGGGGCTGGGCATCGCGACGGTGATGCTCAAGGTGCCGGTGCCAGTCGCAGCAGCGCACCAGGCGGGCGCGGTGCTGCTGCTGGCGTGCGCGTTGTGGACGGCGCGGGCCAGTCGATAACATAGACGCCGATGACGCCAAAGCCGCTCCAGGACCGCATTGCCATAATCACCGGCGCCACTGGCGATCTTGGCGCGGCCATCGCTAAGCGCTTTCTCGAAGCCGGCGCCCGCCTCGCGCTCATCGACCTTGATGCAGCCCGATTGAAAGCGAGGTGCGAGCAGGAGCTTGGTGCCGGGGATCGTGTGCTGGTGCTGGCCTGCGATGTTTCCGATGCGGATCAGTCGCGGGCCTGCGTAGATGCCGCGTCGCGCCACTTCGGCGCCCTGAATATCCTGGTCAACAACGCCGCCACCGTGAGCACCCGGACGCCCATCGCGGAGGTGTCGCTGGAGGAATGGCGGCGTACCCTGGATGTGAATCTCACCGGCGCCTGGCTGATGGCGAAATGGGCTATCCCGCACCTGCGCCAGACCGGCGGCGGCGTAATCCTCAACATCGCCTCCCAGCTCGGCCACGTGGCGACGGTGGGCAGTTCCGCGTACAGCGCCAGCAAGGCGGCGCTGCTCTCGCTCACGCGCTCCATTGCGGTCGATTGCGCCGCCGACCACATCCGCGCCGTGAGCCTGTCGCCCGGCGCGGTCATAACCAGCCGGCTGACGAAGCGCTACGGTACCGAGGAAGCGGTGAATCGTGCCCTCGCGGGCAAGCACCCGGTGGGACGGATCGGCAGGCCGCACGAACTGGCCGAAGCTGCGCTCTATCTCGTCAGCGACGGCGCCTCGTTCGTCACCGGCAGCGACCTGCTCGTCGACGGGGGCTATACCGCGGTTTGATTCCAGCGCACCGGGTGCTCTGAAAGCAACGGCGGATGCTGCTCCGCCGCTAGCGCTGCGTGCCCCGGTAGGTTTCCTGAAGCTGGCGGAACTTCTCGGCGTTAGCCTCGATCATGTAGCCGATCCAGCCACTGTTCTTCGCCAGGTCGTAGGTGTTCGAGAACAGCTTGCCGTCCCAGGCACCGAGCTCGACGCTGACCTTGCCGTGCGTACCCATGACTTCGAGGGCCTTGGCGATGATGCTGTCCTCGCTGCACTGCGAAGTGACGTTGCGGCCGTGCTACAGCAGCCAAGTGCTGGCTTCGCTGAGCGCGGGCTCTTTCATTCCGATGATTATTGCGTCTCCCAGTCTACGGCCGGTAAACGACTGCCCTAATCAGCGTCGGATTGAAGTCGTTCACCGCGTTGTTCATCTGCGGACAATTGGAGACGACCGCTAACACGTCCATCTCCGCGCGCAGGTCCACGTAGTCGCCGGGCTTCGAGATGCTCGGCCCCATGCCCATGGACCCGTCCGCCGCCACCGGCACATACATGAAAAAGTTCAGGTTGGCGACCATGTCACGCGGGCCCATGTCGTAGCGCTTCAGCTGATCGAGGAAATTCTGCCGGCAGCTGGGGTCGTCGGGTTTCCCGTACCGTCGGCGGTTGAGCGCCGAGGAGCAGCAACCGCCAATGGTGTCGTGGAAGCCGAGCGTGTCCTCGATCACAACAAACAGCGGGTTGCAGTTAACCGAATACAGCACCGAGCCCTTGCGGATGAAGATATTGCCGTTGATCTTCATCGTGTCCGCGGCGGCGTAGCGGTCCTCGTGGTCGCGGGCGTTGTAGCACAGAAAATCCACCGCCTGCTTGCCTTCCAGGTCCACCAGGCGCAGCACCTCGCCCTGCTTCAGCTCCCGGCTCCAGCCGGCGCGCGCCGGGATCACCTCGTCGGAAATCGTCCTGCCGGGAATCGTCTTCCAATCCTTCGTCATGTCGTCTTTCCCTCCATCGGATTGCCCACCTGCTCGCGCAGCCGCTCCGCGCCCATGACCTGCATGCCATTGTCTATGGATGCCAGCATCTCCACCGCTACCGCCGCGGCGCGCCGTGCGTCGTCGATCGGCCGCAGCACCAGCATGCGCTCTAACCCGGCCTCGAGAATCACCAGCTCGTCGGTGTCGCGGATCACGGGTGCCCGGCCTGCGAGCTGGTGATCGCGACGTAGGGCTTGGGGATTTTCCAGAACGACCTCGCCTGCGGCGCGATGCACAGGTACAGGTCCTCGGGCGCCCGCTTCATCCCCGCGCAGGGATCCCAGGCGACGAGGTCGCCGGACACGACCATGGGAAGCAGCTTCGGGACATGGCTTCGCATCGCCTTGCGCACGTCGACGTGCACCGCCGAGTAGCGCGGGCTGTCCACCAGTACGTTCAGGAGCGCCTCACCCAGCTTGCCGGTGTTGCCGATGACGAACGCGGCGCGGGAAACCGCGGCCTCCGCCGAGGCGAGGTGCGCGCCGGCGAGCGCCTGGCGCAGGTCGGTCATTGCGCTGGCTTTCGCTCCTCGGCCAGCCGCAGCGCGTTCTCCGCCGAGGCGGACGCCGGTTCTGGCGCCTCCAGTTCCGCGGACTCGATCTTCTGGAACTGCTGCGAGATCTTGCGGCTGGAGGTTTGCACGTCCTCGGCGTCCTGGTGGGCCTGGCGGATGTGGTCGGCTAGCTTCTTCATTCGCTCGTCGAACCTGCGGAAGTCCTGCCCCAGGCGCACCAGCGAATCGCGGATGATGTGGATCTGCTTCTTCGTCTCGACGTCCTTCAGCACCGCGCGCGCGGTGTTGAGCACCGCCATCAGCGTCGTGGGCGACACGATCCAGACCCGCTTCGAGATGGCGTAGTCCACCACTTCCTGGTGGTGGGCGTGGATCTCGGCGAACACCGCCTCGGCGGGGACAAACATCACCGCGCCGTCGGAAGTCTCGTTCGGGATGATGTATTTCTTCGAGATGTCGTCGACGTGCTTGCGGATGTCCACGCGGAACTGCTTCTGCGCCAGCGCCCGCATCGGATCGTCGGTTTTGCCTTCGAACATCCGGTTGTAGTTCTCCAGCGGGAACTTAGAGTCCACCGCCACCAGGCCCGTGGGATCGGGCAGCTTTAGCACGCAGTCCGCGCGCGTGCCGTTCGAGAGCGTGTACTGCATCTCGAAGGCCTGCGTGGGCAGGGTGTTGCGCACCAGCGCCTCCAGCTGCACCTCGCCGAAGGTGCCACGCGTTTTCTTGTCCCCCAGCAGCTCCTGCAGGCTCACCACGCTGCCGGTCAGAGTGTCGATCTTCTTCTGCGCCTCGTCGATAGTGGCCAGACGCGCCATGACACTGGTGAAGGTTTCGTTGGTCTTCTTGAAGCCCTCGTCCAGGCGCTCGGAGACACGGTTGGAAATCTGGTCGAGCCGCGCATCGAGCTTGCCAGAGATCGTCTCGCGCAACTCGTTCAGCTGGCCGCCGAGGCGGTCGCCCTGCTTCGTCAGCCCGTCATGCAGGTCGGTGAGCATCTGGCGATGCTTCTGCTCCAAGCCGGCCTGCATCTTCACCACCAGCCAGAGGCCAAGGGCAAGGCCGGCAACGACGAGGACCAGGATCGCGGCTTCAGTCATGCCGCATTCTATTCCGCCGCAAGCCCGCTCAAGGCGTGATGTCCAGCCAGATAGGCTGGTCTTTCGACCCCGCGGCGCCGAGGACGGTCCTCGCCTTGAACTTGCCGGCTGCGTCCTTCACCGGGCCGCCCTCGATCTCGAAAAAGGCCGGGAACGGCACGCCCGGGAAGAGGCCGACCTCCTCCAGGTCCACCGCCAGTTCGCACTGCCGGTAGCCGTCGTCGCTGGGGCGTGTCGCGCTGCCAGCGCTACGGCTGGGGCCGGGTGGGCTTAGGGTGTAACCGATCAGTTACATTTGGCGGCTCCACGGATTCCTGCCAGGGCGGCTGCGCGGCCGCCGGGCCAGCGGCGAGGCGAAAGACCAGCGCAACGACGCTAGAGCGCATCCCTCAGTGTTAGCGCCGGTGAGGCGGTTAGCACCTTGCGCGCGGAGAGCCAGGCATTCAGCGACAGCAGCAGCGCGCCCGCCACCGGGCCGGCCAGCAGCAGCCACTGGTTAGGGGGCAGGTCCAGTTCGAACACGCGCCGCGCCAGCAGCTGGCCGATGGCGGCGGCCCCCGCGGCAGCAAGCACGCCCGCGAGCAACCCCATAGAGAGGAACTCGACGCGCTGGCTGTTGGTGACCTGCGCTCGCGAGGCGCCGTAGACGCGCATCACCGCCGCCTCGCGGCGGCGCTCGTCCTCGGTGGCCACCAGCGCCGAGTACAGCACCAGCAGCCCTGCGCCCATCGCGAACAGGAACACCACCTGCACCGCCGTGATCACCTGGTCGATCACGTTCTGCGCCTGACGCACCGCGGCGCCCACGTCCACCACCGTCAGGTTCGGGAAGCGCGCGGCGAGGTCGTTCACCTTCTTCTCGTCGCCGGGCTCGACGCGGAATGCGGAGACGTAGCTGGTGGGGAACTTCCCCAGCAGGGCGGGCGGCGCGATCACGAAGATGTTGATCTTCATCGAATCCCACTTCAGGCGACGTACGGAGCTGATGCGCGCGGAGAAGGATTCGGCGCCAACGCCAAAGCTGAGTTCGTCGCCCATCTTCCAGCCCAGGCGCCCGGCGATGCCCTCCTCCACCGAAATCTCTGCGGCCTCCGGCGCGAACCACCTGCCCGCGACGATCTCGTTGTGCGCGGGCGGGGCGTCGGTGAAGGACAGGTTGAACTCGCGCTCCACCAGGCGGCGCGCCCGCTCGTCGGCGTAGTTGTCCTCGGACACCTTCCGGCCGTTCACGCTGGTCAAGCGGCCGCGCACCCTGGGATAGAACTCCGGCGCGCGGATGCCGTGCTCTCCGAAGTACTGCCGCACCCCGCCCAGCTGGTCGGGCTGCACGCCAATGAGAAAGCGGTTGGGCGCATCCGGCGGCGCGCTGCGGCGCCAGGCATCCACCAGATCGTTGCGCGTAAAGGTGAGCAGCAGCACCGCCGTGAGGCCCAGCGCCAGGCTCGCCACTTGGATGGCATTGCCACGCGAGTGGCGCCGCAGGTTGGCCAGGCCGTAGCGCAGGGCCGTACTGCTGGCACCGATCCGCCTAGCCACTGGGCGGCTCGCCAGGAGGCGAAGCATCGCCCAGGCCACCGCGGCGAACACCGTGACCGCGACCCCGAAGCCGCCGACCACCGTCACGCCCAACCGAACATCACCCGCCTGCCAGATGAGCAGGCCCGAGAGCGCGGCAAGGCCGGTGGCATACACCGCCAGCGTGCCGCCCTTGGTCGAGCCAGACTCGCGCCGGATGACGCGCACTGCGGGCACGTTCTTCAACTGCACCAGCGGCGGCAGGGCGAACCCAAGCAGCAGCACCAGGCCCACCAGAAAGCCCTGCACTGCGGGCAGTATCGCAGGCGCGGGCAGGTCAGCGCGCAGCATCTCCGACAATGCCGCAGCGATCGCGGCCTGCGCCCCGATGCCGATCAGGCAGCCCAGCGCGCAGGCGCCGACGCCGAGGATCGCGAACTCGATGCCGTAGAGCGCGATCAGGCGCCCCTGCGTTGCGCCCAGGCAGCGCATCACCGCGCAACCGTCCATGTGGCGCTCGACGAAGCGGCGGGTACCGAGGGCCACCGCGACCCCGGCGAGGATTGCCGCCAGCAACGCAGTGAGCCCCAGGAAGCGCTGCGCGCGCTCGATGGCGGCGCGCACCTCGGGCCGACCGCTCTCAAGATTGTCCACGCGCTGGCCGCGCTCAAGCTCCTGCTTGGCCCAGGATTCCAGCGCCTGGATGCGCTCCTGCGGACCGGCGGCATACAGGTAGTGCCACACCCGGCTGCCGGTCTGCACCAGGCCGGTGGCAGGCACGTCGGCCACATTCATGAACAAGCGCGGCGCAATGTTGAAGAAATTCGCCCCACGCTCGGGTTCGAGCGTGATGATCGCGGCCACCTCGAACTCGGCCTTGCCCAGGCGGATGCGCCCGCCGACCGGCGCCTCCAGCGTGGTGACCAGGCGTTCCTCGATCCACACTTTGCCGCGCGCCGGGCCAGCCTCGGCCTGCGTGTCGGGCGCGTTCAGGGCGGAGGCAATGCGCAGCTTGCCGCGCAGCGGATAGCTGTCCGAAACCGCCTTCACGCCCGCCAATTGGGATTGTTCTCCGGCAAACACCATGCTGATGAACGTAGTCCCCCGCGCGAAGGCGAGGCCGCGGCGCTCGATCTCCTCGCCCACGGCCTGGCGCCAGGGATGGTCCGACACCAGCACCAGGTCGGCGCCCAGCAGCTGGTGCGCATCGCGCACCAGGGCACGGCTGACGCGATCGGCGAAGAAGCCGACGCTGGTGACGCTCGCCACCGCCACCACCAGCGCGGCGGCGAGGATGCGCAGCTCGCCCGCGCGCCAGTCGCGCGCGAACATGCGCAGCGCCTGCTTGAGGATCATGGCGCTATGCGTCCCGCGACCAGTCGCACGATCCGGCCGCAGCGCTTCGCCAGGCCCTCGTCGTGTGTCACCATGATGAGCGTAGTGCCGAAGCTGCGGTTCAACTCGAACACCAGGTCAATGACCGCAGTGCCGGAATCCGAGTCCAGGCTCCCGGTAGCCTCATCGGCCAGCAGGAGCTTCGGGCGCACCACGAACGCACGCGCCAGCGCCACGAGCTGCTGCTCGCCGCCGGACAGGTGCTTGGGGTAGTGGCCCAGCCGCGCGCCCAGACCGACGCGCTGCAGGATTGCGCGCGCCTCGGACTCCGCGTCTTCGCGCCCGGCCAGTTCCAGCGGCAGCATGACGTTCTCCAGCGCCGAGAGCGCCGGCAGCAGTTGGAAGGACTGAAACACGAATCCGACCGAGCGACCACGCAACTCTGCGCGCGAATCCTCGTCCAAGGAGAATATGTCCACCCCGTCCAGCTTCACCGTGCCCGTGCTGGGCGTGTCCAGGCCGGCGAGGATCGCGAGCAGAGTGGACTTGCCCGAGCCCGAGGCACCAACAATGGCCACTGCCTCGCCGGAGGCGACGTCGAAGCCGATTTCGCGCAGAATGACCAGATCGTCCTCGCCGCTCTTCACCGTCTTGCCGATGCCGCGCGCACTCACAACCGTCTTCGTTTCCATGCTTGCCTGGGTGGCTTCCATGTTCATCTGGGGGGGGATGGCGCACGCAGCGCCAAACATCCTTGTCTTCGGGGACAGCCTGTCTGCGTCTTACGACATCGCCGCGAACCGCGGTTGGGTCACGCTCCTCGCGGAACGCCTGAAGCCCGAGCGATTGGATTATAACGTCGTCAACGCAAGCATCTCCGGGGAAACCACCGCCGGCGGTATTGCCCGGCTGGGAAAAATGCTCGACGTCCACCGCCCCGCCGTGCTGCTGCTGGAACTGGGCGCCAACGACGGCCTGCGCGGACTGCCGGTGGCGGCCATGAAGAAGAATCTCGCCGCCATGGTCGCCCTGGGACAGAAGGCGGGCGCGAAAGTCCTGCTGGTGGGCATGCGCCTGCCGCCCAATTACGGCTCGGAGTACACCAAGGCCTTCGATGGCGCCTTCGCGGAGGTGGCGAAAGCGCACAAGGCGGCGCTGGTGCCGTTCCTGTTCGAGGGCTTCGGCGACAAGCGCGAACTGTTCCTGGAGGACCGCATCCACCCCAACGAGCAAGCGCAGCCGCTGTTGCTGGAGAACGTCTGGAAGGGGCTGCGGCCGCTGCTGGGAAACCCCCCGGCGCTCAGGAAGCCCTGAGCTTCGCCGGCGGCCTGAACAGGAACAAGGCCGCGATCACCAGCGACGCACCCGCCACCTGCACCGGCGCCAGATTCTGCCCCAGCAGCAGCGCGGCGAGTACCACCGAGGCGATGGGCTCGAAGTTCATGTAGAAGCCGACTTTCGCCGGACCCAGCTGCGAGGTGGCGGCGAACAAGCCGATGACGCCAAAGGCGTAGAAAAACGGCACGCCCATGAAACTGGTCCAGCCCGGCATGCCCTGCGGCAAGGCAATGTCGCCGGTGATCAGGAGCGCGGCCGAGAACAGCACCGCCGCGGTACTGATCATCCACAGGTTCACCGGGCGCGTGTCACGGCCGCGGAAGAAATGGTCCGTAAGCAGGAACACGGCCGACCAGGCGAAGGCGGAGAATGCGGCCAGCGCCACGCCGCGCGCCTGCGCCGCGCCCAGTTCCACGTTCAGCGTCAGCCCGACCCCGAGGAAGGCAAGCGCGAGGCCCGCCAGGCCACGGCCGTTGAAGCGCTCGCGCCCGATCGCCCAGCTGGCCGCGGTGGTCACCGCCGGCCACAGGTAGAACACCAGGATCGCGAGCGGCAACGGAATCAGCTCAAGCGCTATGTTCAGTGCGTAGTTGTTCAGGCTGAGCAGCAAGCCGATGCCGATGGCGATGCCGCGTTCGCGCGGCGTCAGCGCGAGGCTTACCCCCGATACGCCGAACCAAGCGAGGAAAATCGCCACCATACCGATAGCCCGGAACGTGACCACCGTGAGCGCGTTGGCGCCATGGATCAGGGCCTCGGCGGTGCACACGCCCACCATGGCGAGCAGGACCGCAATAACGAGAAGTTGCGCCGGCGTGGCGGCGCGGGCCGGCGTCAAGGCCGGTTACACGGCGCGCCGGCGCGCGGCGCACCGGATCGGAACGAGAGCCCTCATGAGCGTAGAATTTTACTTCGATGAACCCGCGGGGAAAAACTTTTATTACGATCGGATCTGATGCACTCGCAGGCTTCGATGCGATTCTTGACGTGCGCTCGCCCGCGGAGTTCGCCGAGGACCACGTTTCCGGCGCGATGAACTGCCCGGTGCTAGACAACGAAGAGCGCTCGCGCGTCGGCACCGACTACAAGCAGCATTCACCCTTTGAGGCGAAGAAGCTGGGCGCGGCGCTGGTGGCCCGCAACATCGCGCGGCACATCGAGCAGGCCTTCATGGACAAGCCGCGCGGCTGGCGACCGCTGGTGTACTGCTGGCGCGGCGGCAAGCGCTCGGGCGCCATGGCGCACATCCTGCGCGAAATCGGCTGGGAGGCGAAGACGCTGGAAGGCGGCTATCGCGCCTACCGGCGCTACGTCGTCGAGCGCCTCTTCACCCTGCCCGCCGCGTTCGATTTCCGCGTCGTCCACGGCGTCACCGGTAGCGGCAAAAGCCGGCTGCTGCAATCGCTGCGCTCCGCCGGCGCGCAGGTCCTGGACCTGGAGGACCTCGCCGCGCACCGCGGTTCGGTGCTGGGCAACCTTCCTGACCGGACGCAGCCGTCGCAGAAAATGTTCGAGAGCCGGCTCCTCGCGCAACTGGAGCGGCTGAACCCGTCGCAGTCGGTATACGTCGAGGGCGAGAGCCGCAAAATTGGCCAGGTGCAGGTTCCGGAGGCGCTCATCACGTGCATGCGCGCCAGCGATTGCGTGCTGCTCGAGACCGCGTGGGAGGTGCGCATCGCGCTGCTGCTGGACGAGTACCGCCATTTCTTCGCCGACCTGCCGGCGCTCAACCTGCAGCTGGATTGCCTGGTGGCGCTGCACGGGCGCGAGCAAATAGAGAAGTGGAAGGCGCTGGCGGTGGGCGGGGACTGGGCGAATCTAGTCACGCGCCTACTCGAAGAGCACTACGACCCGGCCTACCGGCGCTCCGCGCCGACCAACTTCCCTAAACTCGCGCAGGCACGACGCGTAGCCGTGGTTTCCCCTCAACCCACGGCGTTCGACATCGCGGCGCGCGAGATCCTCGCCGCCGCCAACGAGACGGTCGCCGCCTGAGCCGGATCGAACCGGGGGAGCTCGCGCGGATCAGCGCTGCGACGCTCGATCACTACGAGCAGCGCGCCGAGGACTTCCGCGCCGGCACGAAGGACCACGACGTCAGCCAGAACATCGGCGCGCTTCTGCGCCACATAGAGGGTGCCTCGCCGTTCACGATCCTCGATTTCGGTTGCGGTCCGGGGCGGGACTTGAAGGCCTTCATCGCGCTGGGCCATGTCGCGGTGGGCCTGGACGGGTCGGAAACCTTCTCCGCCATGGCGCGCGCGCACAGCGGCTGCGAGGTGTTGCGGCAGGATTTCCTGAAACTGGATCTCCCGGCCGGACGATTCGACGGAGTTTTCGCCAACGCTTCGCTGTTCCATATTCCGACGCAGGAACTGCCGCGGGTGCTTAGGGAACTACGTGAATCGCTCAAGCCGCGCGGCGTGCTATTCAGTTCCATCCCGCGCGGCGAGAACGAGGAAGGCTGGACTCTCGGGCGCTACGGCACCTACCACGACCTCGAACAGTGGCGGAGCTTCATGACCGGAGCCGGACTCGAGGAACTGGAGCACTACTACCGCCCTTATGGGCTGCCGCGCGAGCAACAGCCGTGGCTGGCGAGCGTGTGGCGACGGGAAAGCTAGTCCAGCTCCGCCAGCACCTTCACGTGCCGCACCACGCAGCGGCCGAGCGCGGACAGGGCATAGCCGCCCTCCAGCATGGAGACGATGCGTCCCTTCGCGTGCCGGTCGGCCACCGCCTTCACCTGCGCGGTGACCCAGGCGTAGTCGTCGTCCTTCAGCTGCAGCATCGCCATGTCGTCCTCGGCATGGGCGTCGAACCCGGCGGAGAACACCACCAGTTCCGGCCTGAACGCATCCAGCGCGGGAATCCAGTGCTGTTCAACCGCCTCGCGGAACGGCTTCGAGCCGGCGCCAGCGGCGAGCGGCACGTTAATCATGTTGGAGGCCGGTTCCTTGGTGCCGCTGTACGGGTAGAACGGGTGCTGGAAGGTTGAGGCCATCAGTACGGACGGGTCGCCAGCGAAAATGTCCTCGGTGCCATTGCCGTGGTGGACATCAAAGTCGATGATCGCGACGCGCTTCACGCCGTGCGCCGTCTGCGCGTGCCTGGCCGCCACCGCGACGTTGTTGAAGATGCAAAAGCCCATCGACCGCACGCGGCAAGCATGGTGCCCAGGCGGGCGCACGCTGCAAAACGCCGCGTGCGCCTCGCCTTTCATCACCAGGTCCGTTGCCAGAACCGCCGCGCCCGCCGCGCGCAGGGCCGCACCAAGGGAGTGCGGATTCATCGCGGTGTCCGGGTCCAGGTACACGGTGCCCGACTCCGGGGCGGCATCGCGAATCCCCTGCACGTACTCCATGGGATGCGCCAGCGCCACCTGCTCGTCAGTCGCCAGCGGCGCGTCGTAGCGCTTCAGGTGCGCCTCCAGCCCCGAGGCAATCAATTGGTCCTCGATCGCAGTCAGGCGCGCCGGCTGCTCCGGATGGCCGCGGCCCATATCGTGCTTGAGACAGTCCGAATGCGTGATGAAGGCCGTAGGCATAAGTGCATGAATATTAACGCATCGATTGAAATCCGCGCATGCTGACAAAACCCAAGCTCCAGCCCCTGCCGCAGACACCACTTGCGCGCGTGTTCGACGCGGCGAACCGCATCATCCTCGGCAAGGAGGCGCAGATCCGGATGTCGCTCGCCTGCCTCCTCGCCCGCAGCCACCTGCTCATCGAAGACCTGCCCGGCGTGGGCAAGACCGCGCTCGCGCATGTGCTCGCCAGCCGCTTTCAGTGCCAGTTCCCAGTAGACCTCCTGCCCACGGTCGGTCTGAGCCTACTGCGCGCAGGGAAGATGGGCGCCCTCGGTCGGGCGATTGACATTGAGCCGGCGCTTATCCGACTGGAAGCGCCTAGCGATCAGGTACCCTGACCCCAGTTCCCTGGCCGCGCGATAGAGGATCTCCGGCGTGCAGGTGTCATGCGTTCCGTGCGGCGCAGCGAGCAGGATTCCGTTGGCGCTCGGCTTGCGCTCGAACTCGCCGAGCGCGTGCGGAATACGCTCCTGCGACCCCGCCGGAAGCGCCACTATTAGCAACGCCACCAGGAACGCCACGTGCGACAACCCTATCGCTGCGCCCACTCGAGCGCCGCTTCCAGCCGGTCATTGCCCCAGAACAGTTCGTCGCCCACCACGAACGACGGCGCGCCGAAAATCCCCAGTGCCTGCGCGCGTTCGGTTTGCAGCCGCAGTTTCGCTTTCGCCTCCGGCGCCTCGGCGGCGGCGAGCGCGCCCGTCGGCGCACCGACCGCCTGCAGGATGGTGCCGATCACCGCCGGGTCCGAAATCTCGCGGTCCTCGGCGAAATTGGCACGGTAGACCTGGTGCACGAACTCCGGCAGCCAGTCTTCCCCGTCGTAACGGCAGGCGATGCGCGCCGGCAGCAGGCCGTTGCGGGGAAAGCGCGAGGGCCGGCGCAGCGGCAGTCCCTGCCCTTCGCAGATACGCTCGAGGTCCCGCCACATGTAGCGGCCCTTGTCGGGAAACAGGTTGAACGGCGAATCCTCCCAGCCCCGCGCCTTGAAGATCGGGCCCAGCAGGAACGGCCGCCAGGCGATGGCCACACCCGCCGCTTTCGCCGCGCCCGTAATCCGCAGCCCCGCGGGGTACGAATAGGTACTCGCGAATTCAAACCAGAACTCGATGCGATTCATGTCTCCTCCTTGCCTAGGCTTTGAACGCCGCCCATCCGAGGCAAAGCCAGCCGGCGAGGAATACCGCGCCGCCGATGGGCGTGATCGCGCCTAGCCAGCGCACACCGGTCAGGCTGAGCACGTACAGACTTCCCTAGAAAACCACGATCCCCGCGACAAACAGCCAGCCGCTGGCATTGACCAAGGTTCCAGGCCAGCGCGTCGCGGCCCAAGCGACCGCGAACAACGCGAGTGCGTGATACATCTGGTAGCGTACGCCCACTTCGAAAGTCGCGAGCAGTTCGGGGGACAGGCGCGACCTGAGCGCATGCGCGCCGAACGCGCCCAGGCCTAAGGCGAGGAAGCCGGAGACGCAACCGAAGGCGAAGAACAACCGGTCCACGTCGTTCAGAACTCGATCGCGTCCCCGATCGCCTTGATGCCCGCCGCGGCGCAAGCATCATCGGCATCGCCCCCGGGCGCGCCGGAGACACCGATCGCGCCCAGCGAGGAGCCGCTCGCCTCGATCAACTGCCCGCCGCCCACCGCCAGGAAGCGCGGGTGGCTGCGCAAACCGCTCATGGACCGGCCGGCCTGTGTCTCGGTCGCCAGGTCGCGCGTCGCGGTGCGAAAGCTTGCCGCCGTCCAGGCCTTGTCGATGGACACCTTGACCGTATGCGCGCCGGCAAAACGGTCGCGCAACATCACCTGCACGATGCCAGAGCGATCGACGACCGCGACCGCCGCCTGCCAGCCCTGCTTGCGGCAGTGCTCCAGCGCCGCCTGCGCCGCCTTGAGCGCGGTTTCAGGCGTGAGCGAGCGCGTCTGGAAGGTGGCGTTCTGCGCGGCGGTGATGCCGGTGGTGAGCGCGAGGGCAAGTCCGAGTGTTGCGATACGAATCATGGCTTGCTCCCGGTCAGGACAACGGATGCCGCCACTATAGCGCAGCCCGCAGCCGTCCCAAATGTGCTCGATCAGTAACATTTTCTACCGCCACGCGCCCTGGCATGCGCTCACCCCAGCCGCTTGCGCATGAAAACGCACGCCAGCCCGTCATCGAAGCGCTGATCGTATTCCACGTAACCGATCCTAGCGTAAAGGGCCTGGTTCTCGGTCATTCCCTCGTGGGTGTAGAGGTAGATGGAATCGAAGCCCCGCCGCCGCGCCGCGGCTTCCGTCAACTCCAGCAGCACGCGACCCAGTCCCTTTCCTTGCATGAACGGCGCCAGTGCGATGTTCTCGAGGAGGAACCCTTCTGCGTCCTCCGGGAGCACCAGCACACCGAGAATCTCGTCCCCAGAAACCGCCAGCCGGACGTCACGCGTCGCGATGACCTTGGCGCAGTCGTCGCGCATGGGCCCGGGCAGCGTGCCGATGCGCTCGACGTAGTACCGGTAGGCCGTGTGCACGCAGGCAGCCACCGCGACTGCCCCCCTTAGCCTCTAGGCCAGCGATCCCGATGAACGCCTGGATCACGCGGGAAAGACTTCCGCGATGGTCTGCTGAAGGGCGAGGGCCGCCGCGCGCGGATCAGGCGCGTTACGAATCGGCCGGCCAACGACGATGTAGTCGGAGCCGCCCTTGAAAGCCTGCGCCGCATCCACCGCCCGCTTCTGGTCGTCGGAGGGTCCGTCCCGTGCAGGATCGCCCTCGGCGATGGGACGGATACCCGGGGTCACCACGAGCAGCTTCGACCCGAACTCAGCCTTCAGCCTGGGCGACTCCATCCCGGATGCGATAACGCCGTCGCAACCGCACTCCTTCGCACCGCGCGCCCGCGCCATGACCAGTTCGTCCACCGTGGCGGTGGAGCGCATCTCGGCAAGGTCCTTGGCGTCAAAACTGGTGAGGACCGTCACGGCAAGGATCTTCAGCGCGCCCTTTTCCTTTGCCGCTGCCTGCATCACTGAGCGGTGGCCGTGCACCGTAAGGAACGTGGCGCCGGTGGAGGACAGGTTGGCCGTGGCGCGGCGCACCGTTTCCGGGATGTCGTAGAGCTTAAGGTCGGCGAATACCTGGTTACCGCGCTTCGTCAGCCATTCAATCAGCTCGAAGTAGCCCCCGGCGCTGAACAGTTCGAGCCCGACCTTGTAGAAGCAGGCCGCGTCGCCCAGCTTCTCCACCAGGGCGCGCGCCTCCGCGGCCGTGGGCACGTCCAGCGCGACGATCAGCCGGTCCTTGCGCGCGATGCTCATTTCGTTTCCTCCACCAGTTTCTTTACCGCATACAGGTCGCTCAGCCTGACTTCCATGCGCTTGCCAACATCGGCCTGGTGCCCCGAGACCAGTTCGGCCAGCGTCTCGCTGCCAGCCCACTCGTCGAGGAGGAACAGGCGGTAGACGGAGGCCACCGTGAGCGAGCTGGCGTCGCGCGCCAGCACCCAGCCGTCGCCGGCCGCCTGCGCCACCCAACCCACTCTTTCCATGCAATCCAGCAGGCGCCTGGACTGCTGCGGGGTCATGTGCAGCTCCCGCGACAAGAGCCCAAGGGCGCGTACCTGGCCGGCGCGCTGGGCTTCGACCAGTTGCGACAGCAGCGCGAGCGCATCGTAGAAATGCTGGCCGGGCTCGCCGCCCCGCCGGTCCGCGCGCTGGTAACCGGGTATGAGTGCCGTCACCACCGCGCCCATGAGCACCGTCACCCAGGACAGGTACATCCAGATTAGAAACAGCGGTGCCGCGGCGAACGCGCCATAGACCGCAGTGTAGGTGGGAAAGCGCGCGACATAGATGCCGAAGCCGCGCTTCATCAGCTCGAACAGGATGCCCGCGATCAGGCCGCCGATAAGGGCATGCCGCAACCGCACGCGCCGGTTGGGAACCCATAAGTAGAGCAGGGTGAACGCGACGCTACTCAGCAGCACCGGCATCAGAAGCAGCACCGCCTCGCCGAGGATCGGTAGCCCCTTGGCGAGGCCGAGCGAAGTGGTTACCAGGTACGAGGTCATAGTGACGCTGATGCCCATCAGGATCGGCCCCAGGGTCAGCACTGCCCAGTACATCAGCAGGCGCTGCGACAGGGAACGTTCCCGACTGACGCGGAAAATCTGGTTCAAGGCGCGGTCGATGGTGAGCATCATCAGCAGCGTGGTGACCGCGAGGAAGACGATGCCCACGGCAGTGAGGCGCGCCGCCTTGACAGCAAAGTCCGAAAGATACCGGGTGATGGCCTCGGCGATCTGGTCGGGCAGCACGTTGGCCGACAGCCAGTCATCCACACCGCTGGTGATGCTGCCGAACACCGGGAAAGCGGTCACCAGCGCAAGCGCTACCGTGACCAGCGGCACCAGCGACAGCAACGTGGTGTAGGTCAGGCTTCCGGCCACCTGCAGGCAATGGTCCTCCTCAAACCGGTGATATGCCGCACGCAGGAAAGCGGACAGGTCACTGAGTTTGCGCGGCAGCGCATCGAGTTGGGACATCCCGTCACTATGATACCTTCCGGCGTCATGTTCGATGTCCTGGTCCTCTACTACAGCGTCGGCGGCTCGGTGCGCCGCATGGCGGAACTCGTCGCCGAAGGCATCGAGCGCATCCCCGGCGCACAGGCGCGGCTGCGCACGGTGGCCAAGGTGGCGGCGACGACACGGATCGCGGAACCAGAGGTCCCGCCGCAAGGCGCGCCGTATTGCGAACTCGCGGATCTCGAAGCCTGCGCCGGCCTGGCCCTTGGCAGTCCGACGCGCTTCGGCAACATCGCCGCGCCGATGAAGCATTTCATCGACGGCACTGGTGGGCTGTGGATGAAGGGCGCGCTCTCCGGCAAGCCGGCATGCGTGTTCACTGCTACCGGCAGCCTCCACGGCGGGCAGGAAAGTACGCTGCTATCCATGATGCTGCCCCTGCTCCACCACGGCATGCTGATCGTCGGCCTGCCCTACACCAACGCAGAACTGAACGCGACGCGGTCGGGAGGAACCCCCTATGGCGCCAGTCACTTCGC
>SXNB01000246.1 GCA_005777205.1 Burkholderiales bacterium
CCCTCGCTGGTGTAAGCCTTCAGCAGTGGCTGGTAGCCGCTGAATCCCTTGTGCGGAGCAATCGCTTTCAGGCTGTCCAACACATCCACCGGAATCCGCAGCGTGATGCTGGTGACAGGGCGATCCTGGGTAAGTCGCTTCTTCAGGGTTTCACTGAGCACAAAGTGCCTCCTCGCGAGGTTCGGCGGGTCGTGCGGAAACAATTCGAATGCAATCGTCCTCGATCTCGACATGGACCAGGAACAGGAGCCTCGCATAGAGATCGAAGCCGATTACCACGGCTCGCGCATCATCGTTGCGGGAGGCATTGGTCAAAACGAACAAGGGATCCATGAACACCGTCGCTGCGTCTTCAAAGCGGTGGCGTGCTTGCGGTGGTTGGCGGTCGCCTTGTCCTCCTCCCAGACGAAATCGCTGCCGCCGATGCGGTGCCGCTCGTTCACTGGCGTTCACTATGCGCTCGTGTATTTAAATATTCAACACATGCAAATTGTTACTGCTCGGTTACATCAAGGGCCACTTTCCTGCCCCGCTCGACATCAATCCCCGCTAGCAGCACGATCCCGATCACGAAATACACCCCGACCACGAGGATCCCCAGCCGGTGGTTGCCCGGAAAGATCCAGGTCACCGCGCCATAGGTGATCGGCCCGAAGATGGACGCCGCCTTCACCGCCAGTCCCCACAGCCCGAAGAACTCCGCCAGCCGCGCCGGAGGCGCGAGGTAACCGACGATCGCGCGGCCCGCAGCCTGCGCCGCGCCCATGCAAAGGCCGGCGAGGTTCGCCGCCACCCAGAACAGCGTCGCGCCTTCGGCAAGGTACGCGAGCACGATCATCACGATCCAGCCGGCGAGCACGAGCCGCATGGCCCGGATGTGCCCGATCCAATCCTGAAGATGCCCGAACGCGAAGGCGCCAGCCGCGGCTGTGATGTTCACCACCAGGATCAGGACGATGGTTTGCTGGGTCGTGAATTTCATCGCCTCCTGCGCGTAAATCGCGGCGAGCGCGATCACGGCCTGGATGCCGGCCTGATAGAAGAGGATGGTGAGCAGGAAGCGCCGCAGGTCCTGGAAGCGGCGCGCCTCGCGCAGGGTATGCAGCACGCTTGACCAGGGATTGGCCTCGGCCGGCTGCGGCACTGCCCGCTCCTTGAGGAAGATGAACGTCGGGACCGCGGAAAGCGCGAAGATCGCCGCAGTGATGAGCATCACCACCGGCACGGACTCGGAAGCGGGTGTGCCTTCGGGCCGGGTCATCAGGTAGGCCAAGGACACCCCCAGCGAGACGATGCCGCCGATGTAGCCGAGGGCCCAGCCCCAGCCCG
The DNA here is from genome assembly GCA_005777205.1 of Burkholderiales bacterium. Taxonomy (GTDB): domain Bacteria; phylum Pseudomonadota; class Gammaproteobacteria; order Burkholderiales; family SG8-39; genus RBG-16-66-20. The sequence goes on from SXNB01000246.1 coordinate 1,330, forward strand.
ACACCCGGCCCATGGCCTTCGAGGTCGCCAGCTCCGGCAGGAAGGCGGCGATCAGGTTTTCGCCGGTGGCAAAGAAGAAGTTGGACAGGACGACGAGGACAATGGCAAGCGCCACGGCCCCGGGCGAGGCGAACCAGAGCAGGGCGGTGAACAGCACACAGCCCACAGTGCAATAGAACAACAGCCGCTTCTTGGCCGCGTGGGCGTCGGCCCATGCCCCGACCAGCGGCGCCGTGACCAGGACAGCGAGATAGGAAAGGGATAGGGCCGCGGTCCAGGCAAAGGTCGCCCAAGGCGCCTTGCCCGCAACCGCAGCGACAAAATAAGCGTTGAACACTGCGGTGATGACCACGGTGGTGTACCCGGAGTTGGCGAAGTCGTACATGCTCCAGGCCCAGACTTCGCGGAACCGTACATTCCTGGCGAGGCGGTGCGTGCCCTCCGCGCTACTGTCGGCTTCGGTCATAGGGGTGATACTAGCGCCCGTGGGGCATAATCAGCACAGAGCCGCCGCTGAGCAGGTGACGAAGGAGCGCCGCTACTACCGCTGCAGCCAGCACCCGCTGGAGTTGATCGCCGACCAGAAGCTGAAGGGCGCGAAGCCGCCCGGCAAGCTGCTGTCGCTGGAGGTGCTCACTCCACCGGCTCGGGCAAGACGACGACGCTGTACTCGACGCTGGAGCAGCTGGCGACCCCGGAGGTCACCGTCTGCACCATCGAGGACCCGATCGAGATGGTGGAGGGCTCGTTCAACCAGATGCAGGTCACCACCGCGATCGAGCTCGGTTTCGCGCAGGGCCTGCGCGCGCTGATGCGCTAGGACCCCGACATCATCATGGTGGGCGGGATTCGCGACCTGGAGTCCGCCCAGATGGCGGTGCAGGCCGCGCTCACCGGCCACCTAGTGCTCCCTACGCTGCACACCAACGACGCGCCCAGCGCGGTGACGCGGGTGCTGAAGCTGGGGATCGCGCCTTACCTGCTGAATGTCACGCTCAACGGCATCGTGGCGCAGCGCCTGGTGCGCACGCTGTGCCCGCAATGCAAGGGAAAGGTGGCACTGTACCGGGGCGAGGGAGAATCGAGATCCGGGCCACCGTCGGCGGTGCGACGCGCAGTTTCAGCGTCGCCGAGGCGGCCGGCGGCGCCAACGCCGCCGCGGGCGCGGCGGCCTTCACCCCAAGCCGCGGAGCGCGCCATCGCCGGCCTGGCAGGCTGGTTGGCTCCGCAGCGGGCCTGCGCCGGCAGCTAGGCGCTTTTCATCCGCGCTCGGCGCACGATCCAGATCGTCGCCAGCGGCAGCACCAGCGCGATCACAGTGACCGTGATGAACAGCTCGCCGAGCTGGCTGTAGTCGGCCGGCACCCGGATCGCGCCGCTGGCCGGGTCCTTCACTTCGCGGGTCACCGTGAACACCTGGTTGAGGTACTTGGTGCCCAGCTGCGAGGCCGACAGCGCAAGGTTGGTGAAGGAGGCCATGACCGCGAAGTAGGTCGCCTTCAGCTTCTCCGGGGCCGAGTTCGCGATCCAGGCCAGCATCGGCACCATGGCGATCTGCCCCAGCGGTGATTCCAGCGCGGTGTCGATGATGGCGATGAAGCGCGCGTCCACCACGCCACCGGTGCGCGCCCCGGTCCATTCGTGCACGCCGTAGACCATGCCCAGCTGCGGCAGCATCAAGATCGTGCCCGCGATCGTCAGGAAGCCCACGATGTAATAGATGGAGCGCTCGGCCATGAAGCGCCGGAACGCGAACAGCGCCGCCAGCGTCAGGGCGCTCGCGATCAGCGAGAGCTGAGCCAGGAACTGCTGGTCGAACTTCAGCTCGTCGATCATCCACCAGCTCGCCCCGGCGCCGGCGCCCGGCATGGCTCGGAATACCCAGATCACCGCCGCGGTGCCTAGCAGGGTGGCGCGTGCCTCGACATTCAGTTCGCGCACCAGGCGCCAGATCATGATCAGCACCACCGCCATCGAGGCGATGAATACGAACTCCTGACCATAGCTGAAGCGCCCAAGACCGACGCCGATGGACACCGCCGTGAAGGCCGCGCCGCCGCCCAGGATCCACCAATTGACCGGAAGCGGCGTCATCTCTTGCCGGTACTGCAGTGGGTTGCGGTGCCGGATCCAGGCCGCGAGCAGGACCCCGGACACCGACACCGCGGGAATCACCTGTGCCCACTCGTAGACGCGAAGGTAGGCGGCGACCTTCTGCGGTTCCGGCAGCAGGTGCACGCCTTGCATCAGGAACACATTCACCAGCGAAACCAGCGTCAGGCCGCCGATGATCGCCACGCGCCCGAGCGTTTGCATGGTGGTGTGCATCGCGCGGCGTTGCTCGGCAGGAATTTCGTGCCCATCGGCCCCGACGCGTGGCACCGCCTCCACCGTCATGGCGTCGGCGACCACGTCCTGGATCATGAAGCCCACCGGTGAGAGCAGGGCCGCGAGCACGAACCAAGTCGTCGCTGGCATCACCGCCTTCATCGCCGCCGGGTCGGCCAGTAGGCCGATCATGATGGCAATGCTGGCGGCCATGAGGCCGGCGCCCAGGAACACCAGCGTTTCCTTCCAGCGCCAGACCAGGTCCACGATGTGCCCGGCTACCATCTTGATGGTGTAGGGCAGCACCGCCCAGAAGCCAAGCGCCGCCAGGAACTCGGCCGACAGGTCGAGGTACTCCTTAATAAAGAACGTGCCGACGATGCCGGTCAGGCCCTGGATCCCGGCGGCCATGTACACCATGAGCGGGGGCAGGTAGGACAGGCGCATGGAGCGCCAGAGCGAGTAAGCGGTCAGACGCTACTTCGCCAACACCCTCATCGCCTTCTCCAGGCCGGCGATGGTGGTGGGGTACATGCGCCCGTTCATCAGTTCCTTTACGACCTGGATGGACTGGCGGTAGGCCCAGACTTCCTCGGGCTCAGGGTTGAGCCAGACGCACTTCGAGTAGACGTCGGTGAAGCGCTTCATCCACACCGCGCCCGGCTCCTCGTTGAAGTACTCCACCGAGCCGCCCGGCTGCAGGATCTCGTAGGGGCTCATGGTGGC
>SXNB01000247.1 GCA_005777205.1 Burkholderiales bacterium
CAGGGTCAGCGTATGAGTGCTGCCGGCGACCACCCAGCTCGAGCACTACGACGTGCACAAGTCCTACGGCCACTTGTACGTGCTTGCCAACAACCCGGCCATCACGCCGGTGGGCGAGTCGCTGCCCAATTCCGAGGTGTTCCGGCGCCTAGCCGCGCGCATGGGCTTCGACGAGCCCTGCTTCCGCGATACTGACGAGGACATCTGCCGTACCGCGCTGCAGTCGAACAGTCCGCACATGAAGGGCATCGAGTGGGACGACGTCAAGCAGGCCGGCTGGCGGCGCCTCGCGGTGCCGGAGCGCTTCGCGCCCTTCGCCAAGGGCGGTTTCCCGACGCCCTCGGGCAAGTGCGAGTTCTACAGCGACCTGCTGGAGCAGCAGGGCGTGGACCCACTGCCGTTCTTCAACCCGCCGGCGGAATCCGTTCAGAGTAACGCTGGGCTGGCGACCAAGTATCCGCTCGCCTTCCTGTCGCCCCCGGCGCGCAATTTCCTCAATTCCAGCTTCGCCAACCTGAAGCGCTTCCGCGACCTCGAGGGCGAGCCGCGCCTGGAACTGCATTCGGCGGATGCGGCCGCTCGCGGCATCGCCGACGGCGACCGCGTGCGCGTGTTCAACGACCGCGGCAGCTTCATGCTGAAGGCGCGCGTCAACGACAAGCCGCGCACCGGCGTGGTGGTGGCGCCCTCGGTGTGCTGGAAGAAGCACTCGCCCGACGGCGGCAACGCCAACAACGTCACCTCGCAGCGCACCGGAGACCTAGGCGGCGGCGCGACCTACTACGATTGCCTGGTCGAAGTGGAACGGGTCGAGCACGCCGCCTGATGCCGGGCGCCGTTCGCGCCACGAGTTGACCATGTTTTCGGGCCACCACCAGGAAGACAATCGGCTGCACGTTGCCCGCGCCGCGGGGCTTTTGCGCGTCGCCAAGACGGCTTACGTGACGACGCTCGCGGCAGGCGCCCTGCTGGTGGCGGTGGTATGGGGCCCCTCACACGGTCGATGCGCTGACCGCATGGCTTGCAGCCCTCGCCGCCATGACCCTCGCCCGGATCGTGCTGCATGCGGCATACCTGCGCGCACCTGGGCTTCTGCCGCCCTTGCGCTGGGAAGGCGGGTTCGCGCTCGGGGCGTTCGGCGCCGGCGCGCTCTGGGCCGTGCCGCCGATGCTGTTCTTCCCCGAAGGCGATCCGCTGCTGCGTAACGCCGATGTCGCAATGTACCGCGACAAGCAGCAGGGCCGTAACGCGTGCTTGTTCTACAGCGGCTCGCAGGGGTAGAGTTCGCGCATGGCCTACATGCTGCGCCTCGCCCGCTTCGTCGCTCCGTACCGGCTGCAGGTGGCCGCGGCGATGACTGGGCTGGTGGTCGCCGCCGGCTGCGTGCTTGCTCTCGGTCAGGGCCTGAAGCTGGTGGTGGACAACGGCTTTGGCAGCGGCAGCCCGAGGATGCTGGATACCGCGCTGGCTGCGGTGGTCGGCGTCGCCGCGTTGTTGTCCGCCGCGACCTGGGCCCGCTTCTACCTCATGATGACCATCGGCGAGCGGGTGGTGACCGACCTGCGGCGCGCGGTGTTCGGCCACATCCTCGCGCTGGAGCCGGCCTACTTCGAGTCCGCGCGCACCGGCGAGGTGATCTCGCGCCTCACCAACGACACCGCGATGCTGCAGCAGTTGATCGGCTACGGTTTGTCGATGTTCGTGCGCAACCTGCTGATGATGCTGGGCGCGGCGATGATGATGTTCGTGGTGAGCTGGAAGCTCGCGGTGTTCATCGTGCTCGGGATCCCGGCGACGCTGGTGCCGATTTTCCTGCTGGGGCGCCGGGTGCGGCGATTGTCGCGCGACAACCAGGACCGCGTCGCCGAGGTCTCGTCCTACGTCGACGAGGCGGTGCACGAGATCCGCACCGTGCAGGCCTACGCACACGAAGGGGAGGACCGGCGCGCCTTCGGCGCGGCGGCGGAGGCGGCCTACCGCTCCGGGGTGTCGCGCATCGCGCAGAAGGCCTTCCTCATCGCCTCGGTGATGCTGATCGCGTTCTGCGCCGTGGGCCTGATCCTGTGGGCGGGCGGCCACGACGTGCTCGCTGGCCGGCTGACCGCGGGCGAGCTCTCGGCTTTCGTGTTCTACGCCTTCGTCGTCGCCAGCGGCGCGGCCACGGTGTCGGAAGTCTGGGGCGAGCTGCTGCGTGCCGCCGGCGCCACCGAGCGCCTGATGGAGATCCTGGACGCCAAGCCCGCGATCACCGCCCCGGCGCTGCCCGCGCCGCGCCCGCCGCATTTCGGGGTCGGCTTTGATTCGGTGCGCTTCGCCTATCCGGCGCGGCCCGGGACGCCGGCGCTGGAGGGCTTCTCGCTCGAGGTCTCGCAGGGCGAGCGCGTGGCGCTGGTCGGGCCCTCCGGCGCGGGCAAGACGACGGTGCTCGCGCCGCTGCTGCGCTTCTACGACCCGCAGGCGGGGACGGTGCGCATCGGCGGCACCGATCTTCGCGAATTCGACCCGGCGGCATTGCGGCGAATGATCGCGGTGGTGCCGCAGGACCCGGTGATCTTCGCCTCGAGCGTGCTGGAGAACGTGCGCTATGGCAGGCCGGAAGCCTCCCGTGAGCAGGTCGAGCGCGCCTGCGAGCAGGCCTACGC
>SXNB01000248.1 GCA_005777205.1 Burkholderiales bacterium
AGAAGCAATCCACAGGACAGACTTCGACGCAGTCCATGTGCTTGCACTTGATGCAGTCTTCGGTGACGACGTAGGTCATTGGCTCGGGAAGATCAGTGGATGCGGAGGATACAGAATTATCGCACCCTAGAGCGCGAAGTCGAATCCCGCGCGCCTGCACTCTGGTGCAGCTTCACCGCCAGCGACGGATCGGCGGCGGAGCGGCCCCAGGTTTCAGCCTTTCACGCATAGGACCTGCTTCAGGGTATGCACGACCTCGACCAGATCGGACTGGTTCGCCATAACCGTGTCAATGTCCTTGTAGGCGGCGGGGATTTCGTCCAGCACGGCCTTATCCTTGCGGCAAACAACGCCTTCAGTCTGCAACTCCAGGTCGGCGACGGTATATCTGCTCGCCGCCTGGTTGCGGCTCATGCGCCGCCCCGCCCCGTGCGCGCAGGAATGGAAGGCCTCGGCGCCGCCCTTGCCGCGAACGATATAGCTGCGCGTACCCATGCTGCCCGGGATGATCCCCAGTTCCCCCTCGCGGGCGCGGATCGCCCCCTTCCGGGTCAACCATACGTCCTCGCCGTAATGGAACTCCCGCGAAACATAGTTGTGGTGGCAGTTGACCGCCTCGGTGCTCACCTCGAACGCCGGCAGGTGGCGGCGCAGCGCCCCCAGGACCAGGTCCATCATCTCCGCACGGTTGGCCGCGGCGTAGTCCTGGGCCCAGCTCACCGCCTCGACGTAGTCCGCGAAATGGCGCGCGCCTTCCTCGAAGTACGCCAGGTCGCGGTGCGGCAGGTTCAGCTGGTTTCGCTGCGCGTCTTTCCTCGCCAGCTCGATGAAATGCATACCGATGGCATTGCCGATGCCGCGGCTGCCCGAATGCAGCATCACCCAGGCGCACCCGGCCTCATCCAAGCACAGCTCGATGAAGTGGTTGCCGCCGCCCAGCGTCCCCATCTGGCGCGCCCAGCTGGAACGCTTGCCGACGCGCTTCTCGATGCCGGGATGCTTCTCGAGGATCGCCTTGAGGCCGCGGTTGAAGCGCTTCGCCGCGTGGTCACGGGTATCCCATTCTTCATGCTGGTTGAAGCCAACCGGAACATCGCGCGTGATCTGGTTGAAGACCTTCTTCAGCACGACCTCGTCGACCTCGCTGGCAGTGAGGGACAACCGCGCCGCGATCATGCCGCAGCCGATGTCCACACCCACCGCTGCCGGGATGATGGCGCGCAGCGTCGGGATGACCGAGCCGACGGTAGCCCCGATGCCTAAGTGGACATCGGGCATGGCGGCAACGTGATGGTGGACGATCGGGAGTTTCGAGACGTTAATCAGCTGCTGGCGCGCCTCGGGCTCCAGGCTGTCAGTGTAGACCTTGACCGGGACGCGGCCTTCGCGGATCTCAGTGAGGACAGGCATTCAAGCGCAGCCGGCAGCAGCGACTTCAACCATCACGCGCGATGGCTTCCTCGAGCAGCCTGCGATAGCGCACCAGCGCCGAGTCGATGCCGAGCGGCAGCATCGCCGCGCCGGGATTGCGCGCGATGGACTCCGACTGCGCCTTGATCATGTCGCGGTCTTCGTTGAAGGCGATGATCAGGCTTTGGAAGATCCCTTCGGTCAACGACGCGTCGCCCGCGTCGGCGCGGTGCGACTGCTGGAAAAAATAGTGCGTGGCGTTCGCGGTCTCGGGCGTGAGCGTCTGGCAGCTGTGCAGCATCACCGAGTTTGCTGGATTAGCCTCCTGCTGCCCCGCCAGCTTGCCGCCCGAACTCATGAGCAGCGTGCCGGGGAAAAGAAAATCGTAGATGAACCATCGGTCCACGTTGCCACTGAACTTGCGGATGTTGTGGTAATACGGCGGCGGCGGCACGTCGGGCACGCGGCGCGTCACGCGCACGCCTCGCTCCAGCACCTCGATCTCTGGCCGCGCCCGGGCGATCGCGGTCGAACCGCCCAGCGTCTTCTCGTGCACGTACGACAGGTGCGAAAAATCCAGCAGGTTGTCGCAGATGAGGAGGTAGGGCGTGGCGTAATGCAGGTAGCCGGGCTTGTTGCGCCAGTCTGGATGGTCGTTGGAGAAATTGTCGGGCAGCAGGCGCTCCTCGGCCTTCGCCGGGTCGCCCATCCAGACGAACAGCCACTTGTTGCGCGCCACGATCGGGTAGGACCTGACTTTCGCGCCGGACGGCACGCGGTCCAGCCCCGGCGCGTCGACACATTGCCCTCCGGCGTCGAACTTCAAGCCGTGGTAGCCGCAGCGCAGCTGGTCGCCTTCCTTGCGGCCCTTGGACAGCGGCGCGTGCCGATGGCAGCAGCGGTCCTCCAGCGCGGCGTAGCCCGTCGCAGTGCGAAAGACGACGATAGGCTCGTTCAGGACCGTGCGGGCAAAGAGCCCGTCGGCGGGAATCTCGTAGTCCCAGGCAATGACGTACCAGCAGTTGCGGAGGAACATGCCGCGATTGAACCAGACCGCGCCCTGTCTGCCAATACACGGATGCTAATATTGTCACCCGCATCCACGATGAGGAGAAACCCCATGGATCGTCGCCAGTTCACCAAGGTCGCCGCCGCGGCCGGAACCGTGACCGCGCTGTCCCCGCTGAACATCGCCCGTGCCCAGGGCGCGCGCCTCAAGGTCGGTGTGCTGCTGCCCCGCTCCGGCGTACAGGCCGGCATCGGCCAGGACTGCCACCGCGTCATCGATGTGACCGCGGGCATCCTCAGAGACATCGGCCTCCCGGCCCTCGACATAATGAACGCGGACACCGAGTCGAATGTAGACGTCGCACGCTCTCGCGCCGAGCGCCTGATCAGCGAGGGCGCGCAGTTGCTGGTCGGCGCCTTCGATTCCGGTCAGAGCACCGCCATCGCCCAGGTCGCCGAGCAGCGCGGCATCCCGTTCGTGATCAACATCGCCGCCGCTCCGCCGATCACCGAGCAGGGCTACAAGTTCGTGTTCCGCAACTTCCCGACCGCGCCGATGATCCTGGGCGATGCCTTCGCCAACCAGCTGGAGGTGTTCCAAGCCACCGGCGTGTCGCCCAAGTCCGCGGTGTTCATGCACGTCAACGACACCTTCGGCCAGGCCATGCAGAAGGGCTTCACCGGCGTGATGTCGAATTTCACCATGCCCTACAAGGTGCTCCAGACCATCTCCTACGACCCGGCGGCGCGTGACCTGTCGGTGGAAGTGGCCAAGGCCCGCGCAAGCGGCGCCGAGGCGCTCATCATGGTGAGCCGGCTCAACGACGCCATCCTGATCACGCGGGAGCTGATCAAGCAGCGCTGGACCCCGGCGGCAATACTGAGCATGGGTCCAGGCTGGTACGAGGACCAATACCGCAAGACGCTCGCCAAGCTGGGCGACGGGCCGATGAGCTTCGTGCCCTGGTACGACCCGAACAAGAAGCTCTCCAAACAACTCGAGGCCGCGCACACCAAGGCGTTCCCGGACATCGACCTGAACACCAACCACATCTACACCTTCGAGGCGCTGCTGGTCGCCGCGGACGCCTTCAAGCGCGCCGGCTCCGCCAATCCCAAGGCGCTTGCAGACGCGATCCGCACCACGAACATCAGGGATAACGTCAGCACCGGGCCGGGAATCCAGTTCGACGCCAAGGGCCAGAACGACAAGTTAAGGAACTCCGTGGTCCAGAATCGTGGCGGCAAGCTGCTGACGGTGGCACCAAAGGGAGCGGCGAACGCCAAGCCCGAGTTGCCGATGACCGCCTACGACAAGCGCTGACCGCGGGCGGCGCCAGGCCCGCCCATGCCGGTCGAGATCTACCTGAATGTCGCTGCCAGCGGCCTGCTGACGGGACTGGTCTATGGGCTGATGGCACTCGGCCTCTCGGTCATCTTCGGCGTCGTGCGGGTGGTCAATTTCGCTCACGGCGAGATGATGACCCTGGCGATGTTCCTGACCCTGGTGCTGTTCAACGCATTGAAGCTGGACCCGCTGGTGCTGATGGTGCCGGTGGCGGCGGTGATGTTCGTGCTGGGCTACCTGATGCAGGCCGGGCTGATCAATCCCTTCATCAACCGCCCCGAGCACAGCCAGTTCATGCTGCTGGTCGCCATCGCACTGGTTCTGGTCAACGTGCAGCTGATCGTGTTCGGCCCGGATGCCCAGGGCATCCGCACCCGCTACTCCTTCGACAGCTTCAAGCTGGGACCCTTGGTGACCGACGCCTCCAAGGTCTACGCGGCGGGTGCGGCGCTGGTGGTCGCGGCGGCGCTGTTCGCGTTCTTCCGCTTCACCTTGCTCGGCAAGGCGATCCGCGCCTGCGCCGACAACTATGACGGCGCGCGGGTGGTGGGCCTGAACGTGAAGCGGCTGTACGCGCTCACCTTCGGCATCGGCTCGGCCTGCGTCGGCGCGGCAGGCGCCATGCTAATGGTGGTCAGCGACGTCACTCCGGCGATCGGGCCGGCCAACACCCTGCTCGCGTTCGTCATCGTCATCACCGGCGGCCTTGGCTCGATGCCCGGCGCCCTGCTGGGCGGGCTCCTGATCGGCCTCACCGAGGCGCTGGGCGGGGTGCTGTTCACGCCCTCGGCGAAGAGCATGTTCGCCTTCGCGCTACTGGTGCTGGTGCTGCTGTTCCGGCCGCAGGGCATCCTCGGGCGCCGGGAGACGTGATCGCGCGGCTGCTCGAAGGCGTTCCACGCCGGGGCCTCGCCGCCCTCGGCGCGCTGCTCCTGTTGCTGCTCGTGTTTCCGGCCTTCGCCAGCGGCTACCTGCTCTCGGTGGGTTTCCTGATCCTGCACTTCGCCTTCGTCGGCCAAGCGTGGAACATCATGATGGGCTTCGCCGGGCAGTTGTCGCTGGGGCACTCTCTCTACGTCGGCCTGGGCGCCTATGCCGCTGCCGCGCTCTACGTGCATTTCGGTATCAGCCCGTGGATCGGGCTCGGCGCCTCGGTCGGCGTTGCCATGATCGCCGGCGCGGTGCTGGGCTTTCTGGCCTTCCGCTTCGGCGTCGCCGGCGTCTACTTCGCGATCCTGACCATCGCCTTCGCCGAATTCGCGCGCATCGGGTTCGATCATTTTTCCTGGGTGCAGGGCTCCTCGGGCTTCTTCCTGCCGGTGGCCAACTACACCACCAACGACCTTTGGAACCTGCGCGGCAGCCCAAAGATGTTTTACTACCTGATGCTCGCCATGAGCGTGGCCGCGTTCGTCGCCTGCCACGCGCTGTTACGCAGCCGCATGGGCTACTACTGGCAGGCGATCCGCGAGAGCCCCGAGGCCGCGCAGGCGCTGGGCGTGAACGTGTTCCGCTACAAGATGGCCGCCGTCGTCATTTCTGCGGCGATGACCTCGCTTGCCGGCGTGGTATTCGCGTTCTACTACAACAACCTGTTTCCCGAGCAGATCTTCCACATCTCGCGCTCGATCGAGCTGATCCTGGGACCCATCATCGGTGGCATCGGTACGCTGGTCGGGCCGCTGGTCGGCGCGCTGCTGCTGACGGGTCTGGCCGAGGGCATGCGCGAGGCGATGCTGCAGCTGGGCGTCGAGGTCCCGGGCGTGAAGCAGGTGTTCTACGGCATCTGCCTACTGCTGGTGGTGATGTTCCTGCCGCATGGCGTCTGGCCGCCGCTTGCCCGGCACCTCGGCCTGGAGCGCGGCGCCGGCCGCCGCGAGGAGCGCTGAGGTGAGCGCACGCCTGGAAGTCTCCGCGATCTCGAAGAGCTTCCGCGGGCTGCGCGCGGTTCAGGGCGCCAGCTTCGAAGTGCCCGCGGGCAGCATCGTCGGCCTGATCGGACCCAACGGAGCGGGCAAGACCACCTGCTTCAACATGATCGCCGGCGTTTTCCCACCGGATGCGGGCGAGGTCCACCTGGAGGGCCGGCGCATCGACGGCTGGCGCCCGGACCAAGTCTGCGCCGCAGGAGTCGGGCGTACGTTCCAGATCGTGAAACCGTTCTCTGGGTTGACGGTATTGGAGAATGTGACGGTAGGTGCGTTGCTAAGATCAAACGATGTCTCGTCGGCGCAAAAGCGCGCCGACGAGATCCTGGAAAAACTGGGCCTGGGGCCGAAACGGGACCTCCTTGCCTCTGCGCTGACCCTGCCGGACCGCAAGCGCCTCGAGGTGGCGCGGGCGCTCGCTACGCAACCCCGCCTCCTCCTCCTCGACGAAGTGATGGCCGGATTGCGCCCCACCGAGTGCGACCAGATGGTCGCGGTGTTCCGGGAGCTGAATCGCGCTGAAGGGATCACCATCCTGCTCATCGAGCACGTGATGCGCGCGGTGATGGCGTTGGCGCAGCGCATCGTGGTGCTGCACCACGGCGAGGTCATCGCCCAAGGCACGCCGGAAGAAGTGGTGCGCGACCCGGCAGTGCTGGAGAGCTACCTCGGCGAGGAAACCGAAATATGAGCGCGCTGCTCCAGGTCGAGGGCGTGGACCTGTTCTACGGCGACGCGCAGGCACTGGCCGGCGTGTCCCTCCAGGTGCCCCGAGGCGAGATCGTCGCCATCGTCGGCGCCAATGGCGCTGGCAAGTCCTCCCTGATCCGCACCATCGCGGGTATCGAGCGCGCTCGGGCGGGCCGTATCCTGTTCCGCGGCGTCGACATCGGCGCGCTGCAGTCCCACGACATATGCAACCTCGGCATCGGCCAGGTGGCCGAAGGCCGCCAGGTCTTCCCCTCGCTCACGGTGAAGGAGAACCTGGAGATGGGCGGCCTCGTGCCGCGCGCGCGCGCCGGGGCGAAGGCCAAGCTGCGCGAGGTCTATGCCATGTTCCCGCGCCTGGAGGAACGCCTCGCCCAGCTCGCCGGGCCGCTGTCGGGCGGCGAGCCGCAGATGCTCGC
>SXNB01000249.1 GCA_005777205.1 Burkholderiales bacterium
GACGTAGTCTACCGCTTCCGGAACCAGGGCTTCGGATAGGGGAATTTCCGTCAGGCACATTTCTCAATTGACCTGATCTACTGCAGCCAGCTTGTCAACTGTCGTTGACCTGCCCCCTATAGGCCGTGCCAGCCGAGACTAAAAGAGTCCGTCAAACTATGGGGAATGACGGACATGACGAAGGGCGGATTCAGCGAAGAACAGATCATCGGTTTCCTGAAACAGGCCAATGCCGGGATACCGATCAAGGAGCTGTGCCGCAAAGGGGGGTTCAGCGAGGCCACCTCTGTGGCCGATTGGGCGGTGCGCAAACGCAAGAAGGCCAGGCGGCCGACGAACAAACGGGTGCCGCGCCAGATCGCCCAGTGCGTCAATGAGGCGTGGAGCATGGACTTCGCGAGCGACAGCCTGGCCAACAGCCTGGCCAACAGCGGGCGCATCAAGTGCCTGAACGACCAATGGTTCGAGACGCTGCCGCAGGCCAGAGCGGCGATGGCCCTCTGGCGGCAAGACGACAGCGAGAACCGCCCGCACAGCAGTTGCCGACGGGTGCCGCTCGCCAAGTTCGCCGCGTTGCATCGGCAGATTTCTGCCGATGCAACGCAACCCACAACCGACAGAATCCTTTAACCGTACAACCGGACTTCCTGCCAAATAATTGGTACAACTAAAGGGGGCAGGTCACCATCCCTGGATATCCGTATCTGCCGGCATACATATCCCGCCCGACAGTCAAATCGTGAAGCGAGATGGCTACTAACTGCACCGCCAGGACTGATCAAATGTAACCGACCGGTTACATACAATACCCTAGGAGGTCACCCGGTACACCGCCAGCGCCCCCAGCAGGTTGGGCAGCGTTGCGACCGTCCCGCCGTCGGTCAGCACGACCCGCTCCAGGATTCGGAACCCCAACTTGCCACACAACGCCTCGAAGTCCACCAGGGTGCAGTGGTGCACGTTGGGCGTGTTGTACCACTCGTAGGGCAGTTCCTTGGACACCGGCATGTGGCCGGCGAGGGCGATCTGGATGCGAGCCCTCCAGTAGCCGAAGTTGGGGAAGGAGACCATGGCTTCGCGGCCGACGCGCAGCATTTCCTTGAGCACGTACTCCTGGCGGTGGATGGCCTGCAGGGTCTCGGTGAGGTTGGCGACGTCGAAAGACTGGTCCGCGAACGCCGCCAGGCCGTCCTCCAAGTCCATTTGCAGGACGTTGACGTCGTTGCGCAGGCACTCCAGCACATGCGCATCGTCGATCTCGACGCCGTAGCCCGGCGCCCGGTTTGTTTCCCAGAGGCTGCGCAGCAACCGGCCATCGCCGCAGCCCAGGTCCAGAACGCGGGCGCCCGGCTCCACCCAGCGCGCGATGGTTTCGGCTTCGGTCACAGCGGCATGTTCCGGAAGTAGGCGCGCAGCGCGCCGTGGTAGCGCGCATCGTCCAGCAGGAAGCAGTCGTGTCCCTGCGGCGCGTCGATCTCGAGGTACGAGACGATGCGCCGGCTGTCGAGCAGGGCCCGAACGATTTCGCGCGAGCGCGCCGACGAGAAGCGCCAGTCGGAGGTGAACGAGACCACCAGGAAGTCTGCCTTCGCCTGCGCAAAGGCTTTGGCGAGGTCGCCGCCGAAGCGCGCAGCCGGGTCGAAGTAGTCCAGTTCCTTGGTGATGCGCAGGTAGGTGTTAGCGTCGAAGTAGCCGGCGAACTTGTCGGCCTGGTAGCGCAGGTAGCTCTCGATCTCGAAGTCGATATCGAAGTCGTAGCCCGGCGCCTCGCGGCGCAGCGCGCGGCCGAACTTCTCCATCATGGCGTCGTCCGAGAGGTAGGTGATGTGGCCGACCATACGCGCGATCCTCAGCCCGCGCGCCGGCACCACGCCCTTGTCGTAGTAGTTGCCGCCGTGGAAATCCGGGTCGGTCATGATCGCCTGGCGCGCGACTTCGTTGAAGCCGATGTTCTGCGCCGTGAGCCGCGGCGTGCAGGCGATGACGATGGCGTGGCGCACGCGCTCGGGGAAGTCGAGCGACCACTGCAGCGCCTGCATGGCGCCGATGCTGCCGCCCATCACCGCGGCGAAGCGCTCGATGCCCAGGTGATCCGCCAGGCGCGCCTGCGCCGCCACCCAGTCCTCCACCGTCACCACGGGAAAGTCCGCGCCCCAGGGCTTGCCGGTGGCCGGGTTGATGGACGCCGGGCCGGTGGAGCCGAAGCACGAACCGATGTAATTGGAGCCAATGACGAAGAAGCGGTCGGTGTCCAGAGGCTTGCCCGGGCCCACCATGTTGTCCCACCAGCCGATATTATCCGGGCCGTCCGCGTAGGTGCCGGCGACGTGGTGCGAGGCGTTGAGGGCGTGGCAGACCAGCACTGCGTTCGAGCGCGCGGCATTGAGCGTGCCGTAGGTCTCGTAGGCGACTTCGAACTCGGGCAGCACCGCGCCGCTCGAGAGCCTGAGCGGTTCGTTGAAGCGTGCCTTATGCGAGGTGACGATCAAGATGGCCTCTCAAACCAAAAACCCGTCCAGCTTTGCGCGAGGACGGGTTCCGCAGGCCGTCTCTTTAGCGGTATTTGTAAAGCGCCCGCAAGCTGAACTTCAAATCGGCGCTATGCCGGGATTATACCTTCGCCGCCCCGCTGCGAATAAGGGCGTCGATCGTCGCCGGGTCCAGGCCCCCCTCCCGCAGAACCTCGCGGGTGTGCTCGCCCAGGCGCGGCGCATGGCGCCGGAACTCGGGAGGGGATTCCGACCACTCGCTGGGGACCGCCATGGACCGGATGCGGCCTTCGGTCGGGTGCTGCCGCTCCTGGAAGTAGCCGATCGCGGCGAGGTGCGGATCGGCCAGGATGTCCTCTAGCGAGTTCATCTTCTGCACCGGGATGTCGGCAGCTTCCAGCGCCGCGATCCAGTCCGCGGTGCTGCGCTTCGCCATCTCCTTGGCGACCATGGCATAGGCGCTCTGGAAATCGCGGCTGCGCACCTCCTGCGTGGCGAAGCGCGGGTCGTTGATCAGTTCCGGCCGGCCGATGATGCGGAAGAAGGACTGCCACTGCTTGTCGTTGTAGACCAGCACGCAAACGTAGCCGTCGGTGGTCCGGTACGGGCGGCGCTCGTTCGCCAGCATGCGCCCATAGCCCGGCGGGGCGACCGGCGGTTCGTAGGTGTGTCCTGCCAAATGCTCGCCTAGGACCGACTGCAGCAGGCTCTCGAACATGGGCACGTCCACGCGCTGGCCCACGCTGGTCTTCTCGCGCCGGTACAGCGCCGCGCTGACCGCGTTGGCCAGGTGCAACCCCACCGAACGGTCGGCGATGATCACCGGCGTGTAGCGCGGGGATTCAGCGCCGGCGCGCTCGGCGAGCCACGGTAGTCCGGCTGCGCCCTGGACGAGATCGTCATAGGCGGCCTTGGCGGCATAGGGGCCGCGCTGGGAGTAGCCGAAACCGCCAACGTAGATGAGACGGGGATTGACCGCCCTGACATCCTCGTAGGACAGCCCGAGCCGCGCCATTGCCTGCGGGCGGATGTGGTAGACGAGCACGTCGGCAGTCTTTACCAGCGCGAGGCACGCCGCGCGCGCCGCGGGCTGCTTGAGATCCAGGACGACGGAGCGCTTGTTGCGATTGGCGTGGAGGAAAATGTGCCCCATGCCCTTCGAGCGCAGCGGCGCGTTGTAGCGCATCACATCGCCCTCGGGGGGTTCTACCTTGACCACGTCAGCGCCGAAGTCGGCGAGGATCTGCGTCGCGTAGGGCCCCATCACCACGCTGGTGAGGTCAAGAACCCGGACGCCGTCAAGAGGACCGCTCATGGAAGGCCTCAGGCGTTCAGCTTGGCGAGCAGTTCGCGCGCTTTGGTCGGATCCGACTGGCGCAGCATGCGCTGCGCCTGCGGCTGCGCCTCGGCGAGGTTGGTGCGCAGCACGCGCTCCTTGATCGCCAACAGCTGCGCCGTGTGCATGGAGAAGTTGCGCAGGCCGAAGCCGAGCAGCAGGCGCGTCAGCGTCGGCTCGCCCGCCATCTCGCCGCACACCGCCACCGGGGTGCCGGCGCGGTTGGCGGCCTGGATGACGTGCGCGACCAGGTGCCGCACCGCCGGGTGCAGCGGGTCGTAGAGGTGGGC
>SXNB01000250.1 GCA_005777205.1 Burkholderiales bacterium
CAGGTGATCAGGTGGCCGCGGCGGTCGCGGGTGTTGCCGTTGGCGTAGCCCGAGGGCGACCGGAATACTGAGGTCTGTCCGGTCTCCTCGTCCCAGCGGTACATGCGGTTACCCGGGACGTCGCTCCAAACCAGGCTGCGCGTATCGCCCAGCCACACCGGGCCCTCGGCCCAGCGAAAGCCGGTGGCGAGGAGCTCGATCTTGGCGAGCGGCAGGCGGAGGTGGTTGAAGGCCTCCTCCACGACCGCGACGGCGGGGTCGGGTACGCGCTGGCTGGGTTGCCAGTCGCTTTGGTTCGGGCTCATTTCATCAGTCCTGGAAGCCAGTGGGAGATGGCGGGAATATACGTTACCAGCCCCGATGGACGACCCGCAGTGCCTTGCTGGGGATGGGCCTCATGTCCCGCGTGCGCCGCCGCGCCCCCGAGCCGCTTTCGGGCGCTTCGCCGCGCGCGCAGGCGGGCCGGCAACGATCTCCGCGGTCAGCTCGACGTGACGCTTGAGCAGCGCAACCGCTTCGTCGCCGCTGCGCGCGAGCACCGCGTCGATCATCTTCTTGTGCTCGTCCTCGCGCGGTATGATCGCGATCTTGCGCGACAGATTTCGGTAGCGCTCGGCGTGGTCGAACAGCCGCTCCGCAATGTCGATCATCCAGCGCGAGCCGCACGCGGAGATCAGCGCAATGTGGAAGTCACGGTGCGGGCGGTCATAGTCGGGGTTCGGCGCCGGCGGCTCGACGCTCAGGTAGCGCGGTACCTTCTTCAGCCGATGGTAGGCAAGCAGGCAGCGCTCTTCCCAGGCGTCATCGCCGCGCCGCACCGACTCGCGCATTGCAATCTCGTAGACCCACGCGCGCGCCAGGGTCAGCTCCACGAGGTCCTCGGCGCTGATCGGTGCGACGGTAAACCCGCGCTGGTCGGAGTGCAACGCCAGCCCTTCCGCAGCGAGGCGATTCAGCGCCTCGCGCGTCGGAATCGGCCCGCTCGCGTAACGCTTGGTGAGATCGTGGATGCGCAGCCTCTCGCCTGGCGCCAGCGCGCAGCGCAGGATGTCCGCCCGCAGCCGCTCGTAGGCCGTCCGCGCCGCGGTGACGATCACCAGCCGCGTCTTTGCCGGCGGGGCGGCGGCAGGCAGCACGCGGCGGGGCAGGCGTGCGCTCAATCGGCCTTCGCCCCGGAGTCCTTCACCGCCTGCGCCCACTTGGGCACCTCGCTCCTCACGAACGCGGCGAACTCCGCAGCGGTGTTCGGGCGGATGTCGAAGCCAAGCGAAGTGAGCTTTTCCTTCACGTCGGGCTGCATCAGTGCCTTCATGACTTCCGCGTTCATGCGGTTCACGATCTTCGGTGGCGTACCGGCCGGAGCGAAGAAACCGAACCAGGTGAGGTCGTCGAAGTCTTTCATCCCCTGTTCATTCATTGTCGGGACATCGGGCATCACTGGCGAGCGCTGGGCGCTCGTCACCGCGATCGCGCGCAGCTTGCCTGCCTTGACCTGCGCCACGGCTGGGGGCATCGAGGTGCTCGAGATCTGCGTCTGACCGGAGAGCGCGGCGGTGACCGCGGTCGCAGGCTGGTAAGGCACGTGGGTGATATCAAGTTTGAGCGCCGACTTGAGCCGCTCCATCGAGAGGTGTGTCGTCGTGCCGATGCCCGACGAGGCGTACGCAAGAGGTTGCCTGCGCGCGAGCGCGATGAGCTCCTTGAGGTTCGCCGCCAGCACCGACGGGTGCACGGTGATGATATTCGGCGTGCTGCCGGCCAGTGCCACCGGCACGAAGTCCTTGAGCGGGTCGTATCCGGCGTTCGCGTACAGGCTCGGGTTGACCGCGTAGGACACGCTGATCACAAGGAACGTGTAACCGTCTGGCGCTGCGCGCTTCACGAACTGGGCGCCAATGCTGCCGCCGACGCCGGGCCGGTTCTCCGCCACCACCGACTGGCCGATTGCCTCGCCGACCTTCGTAGCGACCAGCCGCGCGATGATGTCGGTCGAGCTGGCCGGTCCGAAACCGACCACGAATTGGACCGGGCGCTGCTTTGGCCACTCCTGCGCCGCGGCGCCCGCGGCCGCCATGCCTGCGGCGATCGCCACGAGTGTTCTCAACCAGGTTCCGGAACGCATTTTCATACCTCCTCTGCTCGGATTCGACGCTTGGCATATTAGCGACAATCATGAACCGAATCAGAAAAAATCGATTTTCCGTTGACTGCTCGGCCGGGCGCTGGAATCATGGCCGTCTCGCAATCATCTCGTGAGGGCCGCGAATGGTCGTCGTCCGCGAAAAGACCCAGGTGCGCATGCGGATCGGTGGACGGACGGTCTCGCATTCCCGCACCGACATCAGCGTGCGCGATTTGAGCGCCGTGATCGACGAGCCGATCGAGCGCGGCGGGACGAATCAGGGACTGTCGCCGACCGAGACGCTGATGGCGGCCCTGATCGGCTGCACGAACGTGATCGGGCACAAAGTCGCCCATAAGCACGGCATTACCCTCGACGCACTGGAGATCCGGCTCGAGGCCGACTTCGATCGGCGCGGCGTGACCCTGCAGGAGGAGGTCGCGGTGCCGTTCCCCGCCGCCACGCTGCACATCGGCGTCACGACCGCCGCCAGCGACGCCGAGATCGAGACCCTGAAGCGGGAGCTCGCGATGTTCTGCCCGCTTTCCAAGGTGATCCGCGCGGCCGGGACCGACCTCAAGGAGGTCTGGACCGTGACCCGTCCCTGAACGAGACCGAGGAGCATAGCCCCATGCGCACCCTGTTCGCCATTGTTGCTTCCGTCCTCGCCTTTGCCGCGCAGGCGCAGGCGCCCGAGTTCCGCGTCACGCTGCTGGGCACCGGCAGCCCGGCGCCACTGATGAACCGTTTCGGCCCGGGCACGCTCGTGCAGGCGGGCGGGCAGACGCTGCTCTTCGACTGCGGGCGCGGCACCACCCAGCGGCTGATCCAGCTCAGGGTGCGCCTCGGAGAGGCCGACAAACTGTTCCTGACCCACCTGCACTCGGACCACATCGTCGGCATTCCCGATCTCTGGCTGACCGGCTGGCTACAGGCCGCCTATGCGGGGCGCAAAGGGCCGTTTAGCGTCTACGGACCGGCCGGCACGAAGGGATTGATGGAGAACCTGGAGAAGACCTACGACTGGGACATCAAGACGCGCATTGCCGACCAGAAGGTGCCGCCCGAAGCAGTCGCCGTGCGCGTGGCGGAGTTCAAGGAAGGCGTGGTCTATGATGCGGGCGGTGTCAAGGTCACCGCCTTCGAGGTCGATCACGGCGAGCTGATCAAGCCGGCGTACGGTTTTCGCTTCGATTATGGCGGCAGGTCGGTCGTCATTTCCGGCGACACGAAGTTCAGCGAGAACCTGATCAAGCACGCCGCCGAATCGCCCCTGATCGGTCCGCCGGATCGGCGCGGCGGCGTCAGGCCCAGTTCAGGCGCGAGAGGATCGAACGACCCATGATCCAATCCAGGCGCGAGCGCGTTGACGCGAATGCCGTAATGGGTAAGTTCTGAGGAGGCGCGTGTCGACGGCATCAGGGTGATGCTGCCGGAGCGCTGCCGCAACATTGGCTTTGTCACCTCGCGCCGAAGGGCGCGGTCAACGCCGAACGCTGGACTCGAAAGGAGCTGCTTTAGCCATGAAGAAGAAAACCATCCTCATCACCGGCGCCTCAGGAGACGTCGGCACCCACCTGCGGCGTGAGCTGGCCCGGAAGTACCGCATTCGCGCGTCAGACCTGAGGCCGATGAGGAAGGTCGCCGGGGAAACGTTCGTCCAGGCCGACATCTCGAACATGGCCCATGCGCTGCGCATCACGAAGGGCGTGGACGCCATCGTGCACCTGGGCGGCTATTCTGTGGAAGGGCCCTGGGAGGGCATCCTCAACGCCAACATCGTCGGCTGCTACAACGTGTTCGAGGCGGCGCGGCGCAACGGCGTGAAGCGGATCGTCTTTCCCACGTCGAACCACGCGGTCGGTTTCTACAAGCGCAGCACAACCATCGACCACCGCGTCTATCCGAAGCCCGACGGCCGCTACGGCGTCTCAAAGGTCTTCGGGGAGGCGCTGGGCAGTCTCTATGCCGACAAGTACGGCATGGCGTTCCTCATGATCCGGATCGGCAACGTCAATCCGGAACCGATTGACCGGCGGCGCCTGTCGATCTGGGTGAGCCCCAGGGACATCGCGCAGCTGGTGACCATCGGCATCGAACACCCGGACATCCGCTTCGAGATCGTGTACGGCATCTCGGGCAACACCCGCGCCTGGTACGACAATTCAAACGCCATCCGTCTCGGCTACATGCCGAAGGACAACTCTGAGGCCTACGCGCCGGCGGTGCTCTCGCGCAAGGAGCCCAAGGGTGACCCGGTGGCGGAAAGGCACCAGGGAGGGGTGTTCTGCGCCGTTGAGGAAGTGCCTAACCCGGCGCTGCTTCCGAAAAAGCGGCGCCCCGCCCGATAGGCTAACTGTGCACGATCGTGCACAGTTAGCGGCACCCCGCGCCGTGCGCGGCGGAGGCTACTTCTTCGCGTCCTTGCGCTCGAGCAGGTCGGCGCGCGGCTTCAGGATGTCGGCGAACTTCGACTTCGCGATCAGCACGACCTGATCGGCCAGCGCCCGCTCGCGCGGCAGGCGTTCGCCCAGCTTCTTTAGCCGGTCCTCCGCGTCCTTGCCCTGCGGCTTGGGTTCGCCCTCGACGCCGACCTGCGCGTAGTAGTTGTCGCCCAGCAGCTTGCCTAGCCGGATGGTGTAGGTCAGGCCGTCGAATGTGGTGGCAACCAGCGTCACGGGCTTGTCCAGGCCGCTGTCATCGGATTTCACGTCCTTCGCCGCGACGTCGGCGAGCTCGATGTTGTTGAGCGAATACGAGGCCGCGTTGGCCCTGGTGACCTCGAGTATCTCGCCCGGCCGGATCGGCGACAGCTTCCAGTCGGCGTTGTCGCCGGAGCGTTCGATTTTCCAGCCCTCGCCCGAGACGGGACGATAGTCGAGCAGCTTCACGCCCTCGGCGGCGAAGCCCGCGCGCGCGACCCAGTCGGCGCTTTTCGTGCTCGCCTGCGCGAGCGGGTCGGAAACGATGACGACGTTCTTCTCGTCGCCGGGCAGCAGGATGAAGCGTCCGTCGCCGCGCGCGGTTTCCGGCTTCTCGGGCTCGGTCTTGAAGTACTTCCTGCCGGCGATGTAGCGCGCCAGCGGCTTGCCGTCGGCGCTCATGAACTCGACCGAGGTGCCCGAAGCGTCCAATTGCAGGCGGGCGCGGTCCTTCTCGCCCAGGGGCTCGGTCTGGCCGATCTTGAGCTCGAGCGCCTTGAGCACGAACTCGCGCACCTTGTCGAAATCCGCGGGATAGCCGCCCCGCTCCACGATGGACCATTGCTCGCCTTTGCGCGCGATGGTCAAAGTCGCCTTCGGCTCGCGGATGACGATGCTCGCGACGTCGGCGGCCTTGAGCCCCTTGAGTAAAGGCTGGCCAAGTGTTCCGGAGGCGGCTGGTTTCTGCGCGGCGCCTTGCTGGCGTACCAGCAACGCCCCGCCGCCCAGCACGACGAGCAGGAGGACGAGAACGGCGGCGATTCTGGCGTTCATGCCGCCACCGCTCCGCGATTGGCGAGCGCGGCGCGGCGGCTGCGACGCAGCATCGCCACCAGAAGGCCGGCCAGCGCCACCAGCAGCGGCATCAGCGCGATGTTCGCCACCTTGGTCCAGAACACGAGGCTCTCGGCGTCCTGGCGCAGGTTCTTGCGCAGTTCCTTCAACTCGGCTTGCGTGCGCGTGGCGGTCTTGCGCAGGTTCTCGATCTCCGCCTGCTGCTCAGGCGACAGGATCTGGGCGGAGCCCTTGGATTGCGCCGCGGGGCCGCGCGCCTTCTGCAGCTCCTGCAGCTTTTCAAGGGTCTTCTGGCGCTCGTCCTCCAGCGCCTTCAGGCGGCCGAAGTACTGCTTCTGCGCCTCGGCCTCCATCTGGCGCACCACGGTGAGGGGGCGGAAAGCGGAGGCGCGGCTCTGCAGCGAGATCAACGCGTCGCCCGAGGCCACCTGCTCCACCAGGCTCTGCACGAAGGCGAGGTTTCCGTTGGACGGCACGATGATCCGGCGCCCGAAGACTTCCTGGATGTCCACCGCGGCGCCATCGTGCAGCATGTCCACGTCCGCGACCAGCACCACCGAATTCTCGGCGCCGCCTTGAGCGAGGTGCGCAGGCCCGGCGGGCGCGTCCTTCTTCGCGTCCTTCGCCGCCGGCGCGCCCTCCTTCGGCTTGCCCTCGGGGAAGGCGCTCTTGAACTTCCCCGTCAGGCGCATCGCGAGCGGGCGCGCCTTGTCCTCCGGCTGGAAGCCCTTCAGTGCAGCCTCGCCGGACACCGTGGCCACCACGTTGTCCACCAGCATGGAATTGGGCGAGCTCTTGACCAGTTCGGTGACCTTGAGGCCCTCGACGGGCTTGACGTCGAACGCACCACCGAAGGCGTACAGCAGGGTCTCGATCTGGCTGGTAGCAACGTCGTCGCGGTTGAATGCGGTGCGATTGAGCGTCAACACGGTCGGCGTCAGGCGGGTGCCGCCGCCCGAGGCGTAGACCACGTCGGCAAGCACCTTGCCTGGGTTCATCTCAACGCCCCAGGCTTTAAAGAGCCTGGGCAGGTTGGAGGTGGAGCCGCCGGCACTTGCCCCCGGCATCGGACTGGGCTGCTGGTCGAAATAGGTGTAGGGATCGACGAAGGCGATCAGCTTGCCGCCGCGCATGACGAACTGGTCGAGCACAAACTCAACCGACTCGGGCACGTCGCGCGGGTGGATCAGCAGCAATACGTTGATGTCCTTGTCGATCGACTCGGACATCATGTTCACTTCCTTGACGTTGAAGTCGCGCTTCAACTCGTTGGCGAGCACCCAGGGCTCGGAGCTCTGCCGCGTCATCGGGTTGAAGCGCTCGCCCAGCACCGGCAATCCCGACATGATGCCGAGGGTCGGCCGCTCCGCGGAGCCGACGCGCGCGATGGCGCGCGCGAGGTCGTACTCCAGCAGCCGCTCGCGCTGCGGCGAGACCGCGGCAAGGACCTGCTTGCGGTCCAGCTGCGTCACCGCCACGCCGAGGTAGAACTGCTCGCCCGAGGGGAGCTGCTGCGCCTCGATGCCGTCCAGTTGCGCGGCCCCTTCCTCATCGCTGTCCGGTCGCGGGTTGTACTTCTCGATCACCAGGTTGGTGCCGGCCACCGACTTGAACTCGCGCGCCATGTCGTCCACGCGCTGGGCGAAGCTGCGCAGCTGCACCGGCATGGCTTGCTCGCCCTGCGAGACGTACAGCTTCAGCTTCACCGGCGCCTGCAGGCCGCGCAGCATCTTCTTGGTGCCGTCGGACAGCGTGTACAGGTTGCCGTCAGTGAGGTCGGCGCGCACCGCCGCCACCGAGGCGAGGTAGTTGACCGACACCAGGATCAGGAACAGCGCCGCCAGGCCGACGGCGGAATACAGCAAGGCTTCGTTCTTCTTCATGGTTCGATCCCTAGCCGGCGCGGTGGCCGCGGATGATGGCCCCGGTGGCGAACAGCGCGAAGCCGATCACCGACAGAAAGAACAGCAGGTCGCGGCTGTCGATGACGCCTTTCTGGAAGCCATCGAAATGGGTCATGACGGAGAACGCCGCCACCGTGTCGATGAACGCCGGGCTCGCCCAGCGCACCATCAGGTCGGTCACCGGGTTGAAGCCGACCAGGATCAGGAACAGGCAGACCACCACAGACAGGATGAAGGCGACGACCTGGTTGCGCGTCATCGCGGAAGTCATGCAGCTGATGGCCAGGTAGGCGCCCGCCAGCAGCAGGCTGCCGACGTAGCCGGTAAAGATGACCCCGTTGTCCGGATCGCCTAGCACGTTCGCGGTGATGATCACCGGGAAGGTGAGCGCCAGCGCCAGGGCTAGGAACAGCCACGAGGCGAGGAACTTGCCGATGATCGCCTGCGCCGTGGTGACCGGCATCGTCAGCAACAGCTCGATGGTGCCGGCGCGGCGCTCCTCGGACCACAGGCGCATGCCCACGGCGGGTACCAGGATCAGGTACAGCCAGGGATGCCACGCGAAGAAGGCGGCAAGGCCGGCTTCGCCGCGCTCGAAGAAGGCGCCGGCGGTGAAGGTGAAAAAGCCCGCGAGCAGAAGGAAGATGACGAGGAAGACGTACGCGACCGGGGAGGTGAAGTAGCCCCCGAGTTCGCGCTTGGCGATGGTCCAGACCAGGTTCATGGCGTTACCCGTTCCTCTTCACGGTGTCGGGGAGCGTGATGCGGCGGAAGACCTCGTCCAGGTGGCCCTCCTCGGTGCGCAGCGCGTCCAGCTTCCAGCCCTCGTGGTCGGCCAGCGCCACGATGGCGCGCGTCAGCTCGGCAGAGGCAGTTTTGTCGGCCGGGTAGACGCGGAACGAGCCGTTCAGCTTCTCCACGCGGCCCAGCGTCGCCAGCTTTTCCTCGCTTGCGCCCTGCGCGTGCAGGGTGACCGCGCCGGCGACGTCGGACAGGGCGCGCAATTCACCGGGGGTGCCGTTGGCGACGATGCGTCCACGGTCGATGATGATGGCGCGGCTGCAGGCGGCGTCCACTTCCTCCAGGATGTGGGTCGAGAACACCACCGCCTTGGTCTTGCCCAGTTCGCGGATCAGGTTGCGGACTTCGTGCTTCTGGTTCGGGTCCAGGCCGTCGGTGGGCTCGTCCAGCACCAGCACCTCCGGGTCGTGGATCAGCGCCTGCGCCAGGCAAGTCCTGTGCTTGTAGCCCTTGGACAGGGTGTCGATGGATTGGTCGAGGACCGATTCCAGGAAGCAGCGCTCGACCACGCGCGCCAGTGCTTTCTTACGCGCTGGGGCATCCATGCCGCGCATCTCGGCGCAGAATTCGAGGAACCCGCGCACCGTCATGTCCGGGTAGGAGGCGGCGTTCTCCGGCAGGTAGCCGATCAGGCGCTTGGCCTCGAGCGGCGACTCCGTCACGTCATGGCCGCCTACCGTCACCTTGCCCGCCGAGGGCGGGTAGAAGCCGGTGATCATGCGCATAGTGGTGGATTTGCCGGCGCCGTTGGGCCCCAGGAAGCCAAGCACTTCGCCGCGCTCCACGCTGAACGAAACCCCGTCCACCGCGCGCTTGGGGCCAAACGTCTTCACCAGATTGTCGATGCGTATCATGGGTTTGGGCGACCGTTGGTCGAGCCGTAGGCGCCGTTATGGGCAGGCCGCCGGAAGTTCAAGGGGGCTCATTATGGCCGAAAACCGGCCTGAGGCTTGTATAGAATAAGCGAAATACGGGAGGGTCAGTGAAGTTCGCAATCGCATTGACTATGGCGCTTTTCAGTATCGGTGCTGCGGCGCAACCCAGTCTGAAAATGATGATCCCGGCCAACCCGGGGGGCGGCTGGGACCAGACCGGCCGTAACCTGGCCGCCGCGATGCAGGGGGCGAAGCTCGTCTCCGGCGTCCAGTTCGAGAACAAGGGCGGCGCCGCCGGCATCATTGGCCTGGCGCAGTTCGCCAACCAGGCCAAGGGCGACCCCAACGCCGTGATGATCGGCGGCATGGTGATGGTGGGCGGCATTATCCTCGGCAAGTCTCAGGTGAACCTGTCGCAGGTGACGCCGATCGCGCGCCTCACCAGCGAATGGGAAATCGTCGTGGGGCCGGCGAATTCGCCGCTCAAGACCATGGCCGACCTGGTGAGGATGCTCAAGGCCGATCCGGGCAAAGTGTCCTGGGGCGGCGGCTCGGCGGGCGGCACTGACCACATCCTGGCGGGTCTCATCGCCAAGGCGGTGGGCGTGGACGCGGTCAAGGTGAACTACGTGCCCTACAAGGGCGGCGGCGAGGCCATTGCGGCGATTCTGGGTGGCCATGTCACCGTGGGCGTTTCGGGGATCGGGGAGTTCGCCGAGCACGTCAAGTCCGGGAAGATGCGGGCGCTCGCGCAATCGGGCCCCTCGAAGCTGGACGGCATTCCTGCGCTCAAGGAACTGGCCATCGACGTGGAACTGGGCAACTGGCGCGGCATCTTCGGCGCCCCCGGGATCACGCCGCAGCAGCGCGACGCACTGGTGAAGCTGGTCAGGGACGCCACAGAGACGCCGGCCTGGCAGGCGACGCTGGCCAAATTGGGCTGGACCGGGTGGTTCCTGGGTGGCGACGCCTACGCCAAGTTCATCGATGAGGACATCAAGCGCGTCGGCGGGATTATCGAGTCGCTTGGCCTGAAAAAGTAAAAAGGCGGCGCGAAGCCCCATGCGCCGCAGCGCGTCGGAGGTCGCCCTCTCGCTGGGTCTGCTGGCGCTGGGTGCCGGTGTCGCTGGCCTCACCGCGACGCTTCCTTCTGAAGGCGGCTATGCCGGCATAGGCCCCAACTTCATTCCCGGCGTGGTCGGGGCCGGGATCATCCTGCTGGGCCTGTGGCTTGTCTTCGAAGCCTTTACCGGCGGTTGGCGCAACGCCGTGCCCGATGACGCCGCCGCGCGCGGCGAGCACGCGTTCCACGGCGCCGGGTTCGCCTGGATCAGCGCCGGACTGTTCATCCACATGGCGCTGATCGGCTGGGCGGGGTTCGTGGTCGCGGGCGTAATCCTGTTCGCCTGTGTCGCGCGAGGCTTCGGCAGCGCGCGCGTTGCGCGCGACCTGGGATTTGGCCTGGTGCTGTCCATCGCGATTTACGCCTTCTTCGTCAAGCTGCTGAACGTCAACCTGCCCGCAGGGTGGCTCGCGCCGCTGCTGGGCACCGCGGGGGTCTAGGCGATGGAAGCCTTCGAGGCGCTGCTCGCGGGATTCGGCGTCGCATTGAAGCCCATCAATCTGCTTTGGGGGTTCATCGGCGTCACGCTGGGCACCTTCGTCGGCGTGCTGCCGGGCGTTGGGCCCGCGCTCACGGTGGCAATGCTGCTGCCGCTGACCGCGAAGCTGGACCCCACCGGCGCGCTCATCATGTTCGCCGGCATTTATTACGGCGCCATGTTCGGCGGCTCCACCACCACCATCCTGCTCAACACGCCCGGCGAGTCTGCGTCCATCGCCACCGCGCTGGAGGGCAACCGCATGGCCAAAGCGGGCCGCGCAGGGCCGGCACTCGCCACCGCCGCGATCGGCTCGTTCGTCG
>SXNB01000251.1 GCA_005777205.1 Burkholderiales bacterium
CCTGACCGACGCCGACGTCGACGGCGGGCACATCCAGGCGCTGCTACTCACATTTTTCTTCATGCACGCGCCGAAGCTGGTCGAGACCGGCCATGTCTACGTCGCGCAGCCGCCCCTGTTCAAGATCGAGGTGCCTTCGCAGGGCAAGGGCAAGCCCGCGCGAAGGGTGTACTGCCTGGACGATGACGAGCTGGACGAGGCCCTGTCGCAGCTGAAGAAGGAGAAGGTGAAGGAAGGCAGCTGGGAAATCTCGCGCTTCAAGGGCCTAGGCGAAATGAGCCCGGAGCAGTTGTGGGAGACCACCATGAATCCGGACACCCGGCGCTTGGTGCGCATGCAGCTGGATTCGAGGCAAATCGCGAAGGTGCGTTCCGCTTTCGAGCTGCTGATGGACTCGGGCGAAGCCGAGGGCCGGCGCAACTGGATGCGCGAACACTGGAAGACCGTCGAGGCCGATGTCTAGGAAAAGGGCCAAGGGGTCGAAGATTCCCGTCTGGGAGCGGGCGTACAAGGGCCATGTGCTGTGGCTCGGAAAGAAGAAGCTCGGCAAGGTGACTGTGGTCGGCGACGGCCGCTACACCTGGGCGGCCGCCGGACGCGGCGGCGCGGCAAACGACCTTGCCAAGGCGAGGAGGGCGGTCGAAGCCGCGGTGGCCATGGCGGACAAGCAGCTGGACCTGTTTGGTTGAAAGAGAAACATGGATGACGTAAAGACGCTGGACCTGTTCTCGCCCGAGAACGGGGACGATTCCTCGCCCATTGAGAACCACGCCTCCAAGGCTTACCTGGGATACGCGGTCTCGACGGTCAAGTCGCGGGCCCTGCCTGAGATCGCCGACGGCCTGAAGCCGGTGCAGCGACGGATCCTGTACGCCATGGGCGAGACCGGCGCGCAAGGTTTTGCAAAATGCGCGCGCTATGTCGGCGAGGTGCTGGGCAAGTACCACCCGCACGGGGATTCCTCAACCTACGAGGCGATGGTGCACCTGGCGCAGCCCTTCTCCATGCGCGACCCGCTCATCGAGGGCCAGGGCAACTTCGGCAGCCGCGACGGCGACGGCGCTGCGGCCTACCGCTACACCGAGGCGAAGCTCTCGCGCATCGCCGAGCTGATGTTGTCGGAAATCGCCGAGGGCACGGTCGACTTCCAGAAGAACTACGACGGCAAGTTCGACGAGCCGGTGCTGCTACCGGCACGCGTGCCCTTCGGCCTGCTCAACGGCTCTTTCGGCATCCCGGTCGGGTTCTCGACCCGCATCCCTTCGCACAACCTGAAGGAAGTCGTCGCCGCCGCGGCGCTGGTGATCCGCCAGCCGAAAGCGAAGCTGAACGAGGTGCTGGAGAAGCTGCCCGGGCCGGATTTCCCCGGCGGCGGCCAGATCATCTCGCCCGAGGAGGAACTGCGCGCTGCCTACGAGACCGGCCGGGGTTCAATCGCCCTGCGGGCGCGCTGGACGATCGAGCCCCTCGCGCGCGGCCAGTGGCGCATCGTCATCAACGAGCTGCCGCATGGCGTGTCCTGCCGCCAGGTGCTGGAGGAGATCGAGGCGCTGGTGAACCCGAAGGCGGCCACCGGCAAGAAGGAGGTGAGCCAGGAGCAGAAGCGCCTGAAGCAGTTCATGCTGGACCTGGTCGAGACGGTGCGCGACGAATCGGACCGCAAGGCGAAGCTGCGCTTGGTGATCGAGCCGCGCAGCTCGCGCCAGGACGCGAGCGAGATGATGAAGGCGCTGCTGGTGCACACTTCGCTGGAGGTGCGCTACCCAGTGAACATGACCTGGATCGGCCTCGATGGCCTGCCCGAGACCAAGGGGATCCTGGACATCCTGCGCGAGTGGGGCGAGTTCCGCGTCGCCACAGTGAGCCGGCGCACCGAGTACCGCCTGAAGAAGTGCGAGGACCGCCTGCATATCGTGCTCGGGCGCCTGCTCGCCTTCGTGCGCATCGACGAGATCATCAAGTTGATACGCGCCGCCGACGACCAGGCTGAGGCCAAGGCGCAGATGCAGGCGAAGTGGAAGTTCAGCGAGCGCCAGGCCGAGGACATCGTCAACATCCGCCTGGGCCAGCTGACCAAGCTCGACGGGGTGAAGCTGAACGACGAGCGCAAGGCGCTGGAGGCCGAGCGCAAAGGCCTCAAGGACATCCTGGGCGACGAGAAGGAGCTGAAGAAGCTCGTCATCAAGGAACTGGAGGCCGACGCCAAGGCCTACGGCGACGAACGCCGCACCCTGATCAAGCCCGAGGAGCGTGCCGCCATCGAGCGCACCGTGCTGGAGGAGCCGCTCACGGTGATCCTGTCGAAGAAGGGCTGGGTGCGGGCGCGCACCGGCCACGGCTTGGACATGGACACGGTGAACTTCAAGGACGGCGACGGCCGCTACCTGGAACTGGAGTGCAAGACCACCGACACGCTGACAGTGCTGGCGTCAGGGGGCAAGGCCTTCAGCGTGGACGCGGCGGTGCTGCCCTCCGGGCGCGGCGACGGCGCGCCCATGAACACGCTCGTCAACTCCAGTTCGGACGACATCGTCTGGGTGGGCCTAGGCGACCCGGCCACGCTGCTGCTCATGGCCAACACCGCGGGCAACGGCTTCCTGTGCAAGCTGGGCGATCTGGCTTCCAAGACGCGACAGGGCAAGGATTTCATGACCGTGCCTGAAGGTGCCAAGGCGCTTGCGCCGGCCCTTGCCGCGGGCGGCAAGGCCATCGCGGCGCTGTCCTCGGACGCGCGCCTGCTCGTGTTCCCGACGGACGAGGTGCCGGCACGGCCCAATGGCGGCGTCGGCGTGCAGCTGATCGCGCTACCGGACAAGGTGACGCTCGCCGCGGCGGCGGCGTTCGATGGCAAGTCGCTTGCGGTCTCTGGCGTGAAGCGCAAGAACCGCGCCGTGGAGATCATCGAAGGCAAGGGGCTGAAGGAATACGAGGGCAAGCGGGCGCAGCGCGGGCGGTTGTGCGACGTAGGGTTCAGGCCGGATCGGCTGGGGAGTTGAAGGGCGCCTCAACTGATCGGGAATGTGGCTCTCGATCCGGTACGAGTCTTCAAAGGAGCCTGACCATGGGAACCCTGACCTTTTGAGTGCCGGACGACACGCACGAGCGGCGGAAGCAACTTGCCCAGGCACGCGGCGTCAGCGTCAACAAGCTGATTGAAGAGATGTCGACCGCGGCGCTGGCGTAATTCGATGCCGAAACGCGCTTCCGGATCAGGGCCGCCAGGGGAAACGCAGCGGCCGGACTTCGGGTGAACGATCGCCTCGGCAAGGCGTTCGGAACCACTGCCGAGGGGCTTGCAGTCCAGGAGCCCAAGGGCTGATACAACGCGGCGAAGAGGGGGCGCGGTAGCGACTTGGGCTCAGGCAGAATGTAGCTATAAATGGTACGATCGTAGCTATTATGGGTACGGAACAGCGGCTTGGATCGGAGGGCGGCGAAGCGGTCGCCAACCTCCTTTTCGGCACCCACAGGCATCGGGTCCTGTCCCTGCTTTTGCTGCGCCCGGGCGAGGGCTTTCACGTCCGCCGGATTGCCCGACTGACCGGGGTCTCGGCGGGGTCCCTGCACCGGGAACTGCGGCAACTCGCCGAGGCGGGCTTGCTGCGGCGATCGACGTCGGGCAACCAGGTTCTCTACAGCGCCAATCCGGATTCGCCGGTCTACCATGAGCTCTCCAGCATTCTCGACAAGACCGCCGGCGCGCCGCCGACGCTGCACAGCCCGCTCGCCGCGTGCGCCCTCGATACCCCCGGCGTGTTGCCGGACATTCCGCGCGCCAGGCTGGCAGCGATCTGCAGGCGGTACAGGGTGAAGAAGATGTCGCTGTTCAGCTCCGCCGCCAGAGGCGAGATGCGGCCTGATAGCGATGTCGATCTCCTGGTTGAATTCAAGCCGATGCAGGGACCCAGCCTGTGGGGCCTGGTGGACATGCAGGACGAGCTGAGCCCACTGTTCGGCAATCGCAGGGTCGAAGTCGCCAGCCCCGAAATCCTGTCGAACCCGTATCGCCGCAGGACCATCGAGCGTGATCTCAAGGTGCTGTATGAATCGAGATGATGCCGACTCCGACGTCGCGTTGCTCGAGGACATGCTTCGGTTTGCGCGCGAGGCCATGATGCTGGTGGATGGAGTGGGGTTCGTCGACTCTTCCCGGGATGCGATGTGGCAACGCGCATTGGAGTGGGTTCTCGAACTGGTCGGTGAGGTCGCGCGCCGCGTCAGCCCCGACTGGCAACGACGCCATGAGGGCGTGCCCGGGCGCAAGTTGGTGGGGCAGAGGAACGTGCTCGCTCACATGTATGGTCGTGTCGACCAATTCCAGTTGTACAGGACCGCGACAGAAGGCCTACAAGGCCTGGTGGGGGCGGTGGACCGCATGCTCGAGGGTCTGGACGAATGAACGACCTGCGCGCCTCCCTGCGCATCTTAGCCACCCCCGTGGCGATCCTGATCTACTTCATCGGCGGCCACTGGGCCGTCAGCACCGCGACGGCGGCGCTGTTCGTCTCCGCCGCCGGTATCGCCATCGTGGTCGCGGTAATCCCGAAATCGCACACCATGGCCTTCCGCGACGGCCTCACCGCGCTGCCGCACCTCGAGGCGATTCGCAAGTCGGTGGAGCGCTACCGCGTGGCGATGCGCGGCGAGGACCGGCCCAAGGACGTGAAGCAGGGCAGCCAGAAACGCAGCGAAGGCGAGGTCGAGAAGACGCTGTCGGTGGCCATTTCCATCGGCGCGGCGGGCCCGAAGGCGGGCGAGAAGCCCGAGCGGGTGCTCAAAGCGGCCGACGAGGCGCTCTATCGCGCCAAGCAGGGCGGAAGGAATCGCGTCAGCCTGTGAGCCTCCTCATTTCGGAGAGCGAAATGTCGTTCACCGCGGTGCGCGCGCAGGGCGCCGGCGGCCAAAACGTGAACAAGGTGTCCAACGCGGTGCACCTGCGCTTCGACATCCGCGCCTCATCGCTGCCCGAAGCGGTCAAGGCACGGTTGCTCGCGCGCGGCGACCAGCGCATCACGCGGGAGGGCGTGGTGGTGATCAAGTCGCAGCAGCACCGCAGCCTAGAGATGAACCGGGCGGATGCGATCGCTCGCCTGCATGCCCTGGTGGCGGCGGCGGCACACGTGCCCAAGCGGCGCCGGGCGACCAGGCCGACGCGCTCTTCGCGCGAGAAGCGGATCGAGGGCAAGAAGCGCCGCGGCGACGTGAAGGCGCTGCGGCGCAAGGTGGTTGACTAGCCGGTGTAACATCGGCGCCTTTCGCGATTTACGGATTTCCCCCATGAGCCTGCCCCCGCCGGCGCCGCGCCGGCACCTGCACATCCGCAGCATAGAATGCCGCGGCTACGAGCGCGACGACGGCCTGTTTGACATCGAGGCGCGCATCATCGACCGCAAGACCTTCGACGTGGATGAGCCCTACCGCGGCCGCCGCCCGGCGGGCGCCCATGTGCACGACATGGAACTACGCCTGACGCTGGACCGGTCGATGACGGTACGCGACATCGAGGTCACCACCCACCACGCGCCCTACGACATTTGCCCAACGGTCGCGCCCGGCTATAAGGGGCTCATCGGCGCGAAGGTGGGTGGCGGCTGGAGGAAAGCGGTGACCGAGGCAGTGGGCCGCACCAAGGGCTGCACCCACATCACGGAGCTCCTAATGCCGGCAGCGACGGTGGCGTTCCAGACCATGGGCAACTGGAAGGCTTCGCCGGGAACGGAGGGGCAGAAGCCGTATTTCATCGACGGCTGCCACGCCTGGAACTCCAGAGGCGCAGTAGTGAAGCGCCTGTATCCGCTGCACTACAAGGGGCCCACGTGATGGGCAGGCCGATCCTGGACGAGCAGCACATTCATCCGGCGGCGCGCGACAAGGTCGCCACGCTGCACGTGGACATCGTGAAGGAAGTGCGGGACGCGATCGCCGCCAACGCCATCGTCGTCGTCGGCATGCGCATGAACCCGATGCCGAAGAAGGCGCGCCGGCTGCTGGATGAGGCAAAGCTGCCCTACCGGTACCTGGAATACGGCAGCTACCTGTCGCAGTGGCGACGCCGCAATGCGCTCAAGATGTGGACCGGCTGGCCGACCTTCCCGATGGTGTTCGTGAAGGGCGCGCTGGTGGGCGGCGCCAGTGACCTGCGAAAACCGCTCGAGAGCGGTGCACTGAAAACCTAGGTCCTCGCGGACCGGAGGGCGCGCCAGACCCGCTCTGGCGTTGCGGGCATGTCGAAGTGGCGGATGCCGGCTTCCGACAACGCGTCCACTATGGCGTTCATTACCGAGGTGAGGGCGCCGGCGCAACCGGCTTCGCCGC
>SXNB01000003.1 GCA_005777205.1 Burkholderiales bacterium
ACGCCCCTCGATGTGGGCCTGGCGAAGTTCGCCGCCTGGTACAGGGACTATCACCGCCATGGCTAAGCAGAAGCTCCCGTCTTCCTCCGAGATCGTCGCCTTCCACGACAGCTGCCTCGCCGTCCCTGGATGGGCGAAAAGCGGCGCGCGGAAGTTTGCTGCCGGGGAGTGGAACGCCATCGAGGACAACCATCGCTTCAACTGCCTGCTGTGGGACGAGGAGGACCTGGCGCGCCGCAAGAGCGTCCCGGATGCCGAGATCGCAAAGAACAAGCGCGCCATCGACGGCTTCAACCAGAAGCGCAACGACGCCACCGAGCGCATCGACGAGCAGCTCCTGGCGGTGCTGGATGCGGTGACGCGCATGCCGCGGGCGCGATTAAACTCGGAAACCGCCGGCGCAATGACGGACCGCCTGTCCATCCTGTCGCTCAAGTGCTGCCACATGCGCCGGCAGACCCTGCGCGCGGACGTGACCGAAGCGCATGTGCAGGAATGCGCCGTGAAGCTGGCGCGATTGACCGAACAGCGCGAGGACCTGGCCGGATGTCTGGGACGATTGCTGGCGGAAGCCTCGCGGGGCGAGGCCTACTTCAAGGTCTACCGGCAGTTCAAGATGTACAACGACCCCAGGCTGAATCCGGCGGTGTATGGGGAAAAATAGGGACAGTCCCTATTTTCGTCCCAGCGCTGGCTCCAGCGCCTCGTGGAACGCGTCCGGCCGCTCGTACTGCACCCAGTGCCCCGCCCCATCGATGACATGCAGCTGCGCCGCCGGATGCGCCGCGCGCAGCATGGCGCGGATGTCGTCGAACCTCGCGTGCGCGGTCACGTCTTCCCGCCCCCAGATCGCGTGCACCGGGATGCCCAGCTTCACGATGCATTCCTTCAGTGCCGAGGTACGCGAGGAGCGCGCGCTGTTGACCCGCGTGCGCACAACGTCGGCGACGTAAAGCGCCAGCGTCTCCGAGTCGATCTCGGCGCCCTTCGATAGCATCAAGGCCGAAAGGTTGAACCGGTGCGCTGCCTCCCGCTCGGCCGGATCCTCGAGCGCGCGCCACGATCTCAGGGTCTGTTCGTTCGTCTTGCGCAGTCCCAGACCGCCAGCACCGACCAGTACCAGCGAGCGAACTCGCTCAGGCAGTTTCGCCGCCACGAACCCGGCGACGATGCCACCGAAGGAGAATCCGGCGAGGTCGAAAGTCCCCGGACCGAGCAGCAGCTCTTCCAGGTTCCCGGCGATCACCGAAGCGATCGCCTCATGGTCCCGAGGCTCGGGCGCGTCCGCCGACTCGCCCATCCCAGGCAGGTCGGGAATCCACACGGTCCGCGTCGCCGCAAGATGGGCGACATTGCGCCGCCAGTGCGACCAGCTGCCCGCCCCGCCATGCAGCAGCACGATTCCTGGCCCGCTGCCCCAGCGGCGCCACACGGTGCCCTGGAGTGAGAACTTCCCGGAAGCCTCGGGCGTCATCGCGCCACGAGCCTGCCGACGGCCTGCAGGACAGCCTCGTCGCCCAGCTCCTGCACGCTCTTCTGCGCTTCAAGGTAGCTCGCCCGCTCGCCCCGCGGGCCCCACTGCCGCGGATGCGGGGATACATCCGTCTCCGCGAAGAACCCCAGCACACCACCCGGGCTCACCGCGGCGAAATGCATCAAGCCCGAATCCGCGAAGAGCGACGTCTTGGCGTTCCAGATCAATCCCAGCGCCTCCCAGATCGGCCCGCGATGCGGGATGATCTGCGGCGCCTGGGCATCCAGCACAAGCTTTGCGGTCGCGTCATCCCCGGGATAAAGCGGATCGTCCGACTTTCCTGGCGTCCACATGAACACGGTGTCCAGCTCCCACTCGCGCTTGAAATGCGCGGACCAGTTCAGGACCTGCTGCGTGGAGGGCTGCTTCTTCGGCCGGCGCGCGCCCAGGCCGAGCACGATGTAGCCGCCTGGTTTCAGGCCGCTTTTCCCCAGCCACCGCGTCGCGAACTCCGCGGCGCGCGCCGGCAGCACATAGCGCGGCGCATCGGCGGCCGCCGGCATGGGCACGCCCAGCGGCCCCAGCAGCCGGAGCATGCGCTCGACTTCGTGCAGGGAATCATCGATGGGCAACGGATCGCTGAGGGTTGGGTATCTGGACGCGATGCCGCACACGGCAACCGTGCGCTTGCCCTTCACGGACAACCCGCGCCGGATCGCCCGCGGCGACTCGTCGCCGTTGGCCGCGATGACCCAGTCGAACTTCTGCGCGCGCAGCGCGAAACCCTGGCGGATCCTGTCCCAAGCAGCGGGGATCGACACCCGCCCACCCGAACGCACGCGCCGGTACACCCACACGCGGTCGATGTCCGGATTGCCCTCCACCACCCACGCGTTGTAGTCGTTGGCGAGCAGGTGCGCTTCCAAGCCCGGAATCGCGCGCTTCAGATGCGCGAGCATCGGCGTAGCGAGCAGCAGGTCGCCCAGCTTGTCGCGCTTGATGACGAGGACCTTCATGCCACTAGAATAGCCTCATGGGGAAAAACGCACCTCGTATTGTTCCCGTGATTCTTGCGGGCGGCTCTGGCAGCCGTCTTTGG
>SXNB01000252.1 GCA_005777205.1 Burkholderiales bacterium
GTGTATGTGGACTTCCTGCGCCGCTTCTTCGAGTCCGACGACCTGCAGGTGCGCGTCCGGCCGTCCTACGTCCCGGTCACCGAGCCCTCGGCCGAGATCGATCTGCAGTTCGCCTCCGGCCTGCTCAAGGGCCGCTGGCTGGAGCTCTCGGGCGCCGGCCAGGTACATCCGCAGGTGGTGCGCAATTTTGGCCTTGACCCGGAAAAGTACATCGGCTTCGCCTTCGGCTCCGGCTTGGAGCGCCTGACGATGCTGCGCTATGGCATTGACGACCTGCGCCTGTTCTTCGACGGCGACTTGCGTTTCCTGAGGCAGTTCGCGTGATCGTTCCAGAGCACTGGCTGCGCGATTTCGTCGACTGGAAGCTAACGGCGGCGGAGCTCGCGCACGGCCTCACCATGTCCGGTCTGGAAGTGGAATCCTGCTCGCCGGTCGCGCCACCGCTGCCCGGCGTGGTGGTGGCCGAGATCCTCGACGTGGCGCGGCATCCGAACGCGGACAAGCTGGCCGTGTGCACCGTGGACACCGGCAGCGAGAAGCTGCAGGTCGTTTGCGGCGCGCCCAACGTCCGCGCCGGCATGAAGGCGCCGCTGGCGCTGGTGGGGTCCCGGCTGGGCGATCTGGAGATCAGGGCCGCCAGCCTGCGCGGCGTCGAGAGCCGGGGCATGCTGTGCTCGGCGCGGGAACTCGGGTTGTCGGAGGATCATGCCGGCCTGATGGAACTGCCCGCGGCGGCGCAGGTAGGGACGGACATCCGCGAGGCGCTGCAACTGGACGAGCACCTGTTCGCTTTCAAGCTGACGCCGAACCGGGGCGATTGCCTATCGATGCTCGGCGTGGCGCGCGAGGTCGCCGCGCTCACCGGCGTCAGGCTCAAGCCGCATGCGCCCAAGCCGGTGGCGGCGAAAGGCCAGGCGAAGCACCCGGTGCGGATTACCGACGCCGAGGGCTGCGGGCGCTTCGCCGGGCGCGTGATCCGCGGCGTCGATGCCGCGGCGCCGACCCCGGACTGGATGCGCCGCAGGCTGGAGCGAACCGGCCAGCGTTCCATCTCCGCGCTGGTGGACGTCACTAACTACGTGATGCTGGAGCTGGGGCGCCCGCTGCACGTCTACGACCAGGACAAGCTCTCCGGCGCGATCGACGTGCGCTGGGGGCGCAAGGGCGAGAAGGTGCTGCTCCTGAACGGCCAGGAAGTCGAGGTAGACCCCTCGGTGCTGTGCATCACCGACGGCTCCGGCCCGATCGGCCTCGCCGGGATCATGGGCGGGGAGAGCACCAAGGCCGAGACCACGACCCGGAACCTGTTTCTCGAATCGGCGTTCTTCTTCCCCGAGGCCATCGCCGGGCGCGCGCGGCGCTACAACTTCGCCAGCGACGCCTCGCACCGCTTCGAGCGCGGCGTGGACTTCGAGAGCAACGCTCCCGGCATCGAGCGCGCGACGCAGCTGATTCTCGAGATTTGTGGCGGTGAGTCCGGGCCCACGGTGGACCTGGTGAAGCGCCTGCCGAAGCGCAAGCCAGTTCGCATGCGTGTCGCGCGCGCGCAGAAGGTGATCGGCCTGCCAATCCGGGAAACCCAGATGGCCTCGGTGTTCAAGCGGCTGGGGTTGCCGGCGACGCACAAGTCCGGCGCGTTCACCGTGCAGCCGCCATCGTTCCGCTTCGACCTCGAGATCGAGGAGGACCTGATCGAGGAAGTGGCGAGAATCCACGGCTTCGAGAACATCCCGGCAGCGCCGCCGATCGCCCCCGCGCAGATGGCGGCGCTTCCCGAGGGGCGGCGCAGCCTGCATGTGGTGCGCGAGCGTGTCGCTGCGCGCGACTACCAGGAAACGATCAACTTCGCTTTCGTCGAGCCGGCCTGGGAGGCGGATTTTGCGGCCTGCCACGACCCGATCCGCCTGCTCAACCCGATCGCGAGCCAGGCCTCGGTAATGCGCAGTACCCTCATGGGCTCCCTGGTTGCCAACCTGCGCGCCAACCATGCCCGCAAGTTGGCGCGCATTCGCGTCTTCGAGGTCGGCCGCGTCTACCTGCGCGACCCCGCGGCCGGGGATGGCCCGCTGGAAGTTGCCGGTTTGCGCCAGCCGATCCGGGTTGCCGGGGCGGCCTTCGGCCCCGTGCTCGAGGAGCAATGGGGCGTGCCGGCCCGCGACGTGGACTTCTTCGACGTCAAGGCCGACCTCGAGGCACTCTTTACGCCGCGCAGCCTGCGCTTCGAGGCGGCGCCGCATCCGGCGCTGCATCCGGGTCGCTCGGCGCGCGTGCTGCGGGAAGGCATGGCCGGCCTGGTGCACGTCGGCTGGCTGGGAGAGCTTCATCCCCGATGGCAGCAGAAGTATGAGTTGCCGCTGCCCGCGGTGCTGTTCGAGCTGGAGGCGGAAAGCCTCGCCGAGGCCCCCATGCCCCGCACGCTGCAGCCTTCCCGGTTCCCCCCGGTGATCCGGGACATCGCGGTGCTAGTGGATGTCGGGGTGCCGGCGCAGGTTCTCTTGGATGCCGCTGGGGAGGCAAATATCGGCATCGTCCAGGCGATCCAGCTGTTCGACCATTACCAGGGTCCCAACCTCCCAGAGGGAAGGAAAAGCCTTGCGTTCCGGGTAGTTATGCAAGATACTGACCGAACCCTCACGGATGCGGAGGCCGATACAGTGCGCCAGACACTGGTCGAGTTGTGGGGTCGCCGTTTCGCTGCCCTGCAGCGCGTATAAAAAATATAATATTAAGAACTATCAGGGAGTTGTAATGACTTTGACCAAGGCCGAACTGGCCGACCTGCTGTTCGAAAAGGTCGGACTGAACAAGCGTGAGGCCAAGGACATGGTCGAGGCGTTCTTCGAGGAAATTCGGGGTGCCTTGGAGCGCGGCGAGAGCGTCAAACTGTCTGGCTTCGGCAACTTCCAGCTGCGCGACAAGCCGCAGCGCCCGGGCCGCAACCCGAAAACCGGCGAGGAAATCCCGATCAGCGCCCGCCGGGTGGTCACCTTCCACGCCAGCCAGAAACTGAAAGCCATGGTCGAGAAGTCGCGCCATGGAGCCAAGCCGCAGGAAAACTGAATTACCCCCGATCCCTGCCAGACGCTACTTCACCATCGGTGAAGTGAGCGAATTGTGCGGGGTGAAGCCGCACGTCCTGCGTTATTGGGAGCAGGAGTTCACCCAACTGAAGCCGGTCAAGCGCCGAGGCAACCGGCGCTATTACCAGCACCATGAAGTACTCCTCATCCGGCGCATACGCGAGCTGCTATATGAGGAAGGCTTCACCATCAGCGGTGCCCGCAATCGGCTTGATCACGGCGTCGGCGAGGAGGGCAAGTCCGAGATCGTCGCGCGCCCGTCGCGTTCCGTAGCGGACCCCGGCGCTGGCCCTGTGGCCGACCTTTCTGCGCTCAAGCGCGAGCTA
>SXNB01000253.1 GCA_005777205.1 Burkholderiales bacterium
CATTCGCGCGACAACGACCTCGTGGTCAACCCGATCCGCACCAAGCAGCTCACCAACATCCGCGCCTCGGGCAAAGATGAGGCGATCGACCTGGTGACGCCGATCGCGCTGACCTTGGAGTACGCGGTGGAGTTCATCGCCGACGACGAACTGGTCGAGATCACCCCGACGTCCAGCCGCCTGCGCACGCGCTGCCTCAACGACAGCGACCGGCGCCGCGCGGATCGAGCCGCCGCCTAGTACACCTAGTACATTTCGAGACAAGCTGTGCCGGCTTGCGGCATGCCTCATCGCGTGCGGCGAAAGGCGCCCACCCGTTCCACCCCGCTTTACCGCGACGGCCCGCTTCGCGTCCGGCCGCGTGAGGAAATCCACTACGTCACGGGCAAATGCGCCCTGGGCGAGGTGCCGGCCGCCTGCAGCGGAGAGGGCGTCGTCTCGATCATCGTGGGAAGGGGCGGAAGATTCCGTTTGGACAGACTTCGACCTATTCGACGATAGCTGAGGCGATCGGCGCGCCGAGGGCGATCCGAGCTGCTGCCAGTGCCTTGCCACCGGGTGCTGCACAAGGGAGGCGATGCGCGCGACCCGAACGGCAGGCGCCGGCTTCCCTGGCTGGCGTACGCAGCGGGCGTTCGGCGCGGGTGACCGCACTGCAATCTCCCTTCGCGATAGATTGCGCCGGGCATCCTCCCGGTGCTAGCTTGCGCGCATGGCTAAGTCCACCGCACGGGTCGAAGCGCTCAAGCACGAACTGCGCGCTCGCAAGCTCACCCACGCCGACGTGGCAAAGCACATGGCCATGAGCGAAGCGAGCATCAAGCGACTGTTCGCCAACGGCGAGTTCACCCTCGCCCGCGTGGACAAGGTCTGCGAGCTGCTCGGGGTGGAGTTCTCCGAGATCGCGCGCAGCGTCGCAAACCCCGAAGCCGTCATCTCCCGCCTCAGCAAGGAACAGGAGAAGCAACTCGTCGAGGACCCGAAACTGATGCTGGTGGCGCTGTGCGCCCTCGCCCAGATTCCGTTCGAGCGCATCCTGCGCGACTACGACATCCCTGAGACCGACGGCATCCGGCTGCTCACCAGCCGCGCTTTTTCCTGGATCCCCGACGGCCCGATCGAGGGCCTGTTCAAGCAGCAGCTGTCGCAGGACCTCTTCCGCGCCAACTTGGGCGGCGAGCACGAGATGCTGGTGCTGGTGAACGGCACGCCCTCGAAGGCTTCGGTGGTGAACTTGCTGTCGCGCCTGAAGCGGGTGGCCAGCGATTTCGCCGAGATACGCATCGACAAGGCGCGCTTCGCGGCCGTGCGCAGTGTGCCCACACATGCGCGAGAACGCGGCGCTCTGGACATTGTCACGGCGGGCGGGCTCGCCGCACAAATCCTGGCGTGACCGCCCTGCCTGCCCGGCGGCGCGCCATCGCGCTGATGATCGCCGCCATGGCCCTATTCGCGGCCATGGACGCCATCAACAAGACCCTGACCCAGGGTTATTCGATCCCACAGATCATGGCGATCCGCTTCGTGTTGTTCGTGGCGATTGCCTGCGCGGTGGCGCGGCGCGGGCCGTGGCTGGTGCTGGAGACGCGCGCGCCCTGGTGGCAGGCGCTGCGCTCGGCGGTGCTGCTGCTCGAGATGAGCTGCTTCGTGCTCGCGTTCCGCTACCTGCCGCTCGCCGACGTGCACGCGGTCGCGGCGGCGGCGCCTCTGCTGGCTACCGCGCTCGCCGCCATGTTCCTGCGCGAGCGCGTCGATGCCGTCGGCTGGGTGCTGGTGGCGGGCGGCCTGGTGGGCGCGGCGCTGGTGGTCGGCCCGGCATTCGACAGCTTCGGCCCCGCCATGTGGCTCGCCGTGGCGGGAACCTTTCTCTGGGGCCTTTACCAGGTGATCACGCGCCGCGTCGCCGCGCTGGACCACGCGGACATCACCACGCTGCACACGCCGCTCGCCGGCCTGGCGGTGCTGGGCGCGCTGGCAGTGTTCGACTGGCGCGCGCCCGACGGCATGGGCTGGCTGCTGCTCGTGGCGGGGGGCTTCATGGGGGCGCTCGCCCACCTGATGCTCATCCGGGCGCTGTCTGCGGCGCCCGCGAGCGAACTGCAACCCTACAACTACTTCCTGCTCGTGTTCGCCGCGATCCTGGGCGCAGTGGCCTACGGCGACATCCCCGGGACCTGGACCTGGTTCGGCGCGACTATCGTTGTCCTGTGCGGTATCGTCGCCATGCGGCGGCAGGTGTTCGCTTAGGTCGCTTTCCTGCGCCGCGCCCGCCGCACCACCCAAGGCACCACCACCAGCGCCGCAGTGACCGCGAGGAACCCGGCCGAGATGGGCTGGGTGAAGAACACCGAAGCGTCGCCCTGGCTGATGGACAGCGCCCGCCGGAACTGCGTTTCCGCCAATGGTCCCAGGATCAGTCCGATCACCGCCGGCCCGACCGGGATGTCCCAGCGCCGCATGGCAAAGCCGAGCAGTCCGAACACGTAGAGCATCAGGAGATCCACCCAGGACTGGTGCAGGCTGTAGGCGCCCAGCGTGGCGAACACCAGGATGGCCGCGTACAGGATGTCCTTGGGTATCAACAACACCTTCACCCAGATCCCGATCAGCGGCAGGTTGAGTATCAGCAGGATGATGTTGCCGACGTAGAGGCTCGCGATCAGGCCCCACACCAGCTCCGACTGCGACTGGAACAGCAGCGGCCCGGGCTGGATGCCGTAGTTCTGGAACGCCCCGAGCATGATGGCCGCGGTGGTGGAAGTAGGAATACCCAGCGTGAGCAGCGGCACTAGCGTGGCGGTAATGGCCGAGTTGTTGGCCGCTTCGGGACCAGCCACACCTTCGATGGCGCCAGTGGTGCCAAACTCTTCGGGGTGCTTGGAGAGCTTGCGCTCCGTAGCGTAGCTCAAGAAGGTGGGGATCTCCGAGCCGCCAGCCGGAATGGTGCC
>SXNB01000254.1 GCA_005777205.1 Burkholderiales bacterium
CCAATCCCCGCCGCCTGTGCGTTGGCCTGGAACAGAACCGGCTGGCCATGCTGCTCGCGGTACTGCATCGGCACGCTGGCATCGCGACCTGGGAGCAGGATGTGTTCGTGAACGCGGTAGGCGGCGTGCGCGTCGGCGAGCCGGCGGCGGACCTCGCGG
This sequence comes from Burkholderiales bacterium, assembly GCA_005777205.1. Taxonomy (GTDB): domain Bacteria; phylum Pseudomonadota; class Gammaproteobacteria; order Burkholderiales; family SG8-39; genus RBG-16-66-20. The sequence goes on from SXNB01000254.1 coordinate 160, forward strand.
TGTCGCTGGCGGTGGTCTCGTCGCTCACCGACCGGCCGATTCCGGGCAAGGTGGTGGTGTTCGGCGAAGTCGGCCTCGCGGGCGAGGTGCGCCCGGCGCCACGCGGGCAGGACCGGCTCAAGGAGGCCGCCAAGCTCGGCTTCGAGAAGGCCATCGTGCCGAAGGCCAACCTGCCCAAGGGGAAGATCGCGGGGTTGGAGGTGATCGGGGTGGAGCGGGTCGACCGGGCGGTGCAGGTGTTGAGAGACCTGTAGCGCGGACCTGTGACGATCCGCATTGACGGCATCCGCAACTGCGACACCATGAAGAAGGCCTTCGCCAGGCTGGCGGCGAAGGGCGCGCCTACGAGTTCCATGACTACCAGAAAGGTGGCGTGCTCCCCTTGGCAAGCTCAAAGCCTGGGCGAAGCAGGGCGGCTGGGAGCGGCTCGCCAACACGCGCGGCCCGAGGTGGCGGAAGATTCCCGAGGCTAGGCGCGAAGCTGCTGGTCGGATTCGACCCGACCGAATTCGGCACCGCTATCCGCTAACCGCGAGCGCCGCGGCGCGGATGCCGCTGCGCACCGCCGCCTCCAGCGTCGGCGGGTAATCCGGATAGGTGTAGTCCCCGGCGAGGAATACGCCAGTTATCGACGTTGACTGCGACGGCCGCTCCAGCCCCGGCGCGCAGGTAATGGTGGCGCGCTTCTCGGCGATCACCTGCGACCACTCCGGCTCCGGCATCGCGCCGAGCGCCGCCACCAGCTCGCGGTGGCAGGCCTGCGCCAGCTCGTCCTGCCCCAACTGCTGGTGATCTCCCTGGGCGCTGATGACGCAGGCGATGCGGCCCTTCTCGCCGGTGAGCGCGCCGCGGTCGAAGGCCCACTGCACGATGCTGTGCGCGAAGCCGAGCATCGGGAACCTGAGCTTCACCTGCTTCGGGTATTGCAGGTAGCAGGTGTAGATCGGCTGGTACCCGTACTCGGGGGCGAGGTCCGGGGCGATCGCCTTGAGCTGGTGCGGGCCGACGGCGAGGATCACCTTGCCGTACTGCGCGAGCAGTGCTTCGAGGTCGCGAACCGTCTCGCCGCAGCGGACCTCGCCGCCCTTCGAACGGACGAAGTCGCAGGCAGGTTCCGGGAACAGCTTCGACAGGTCCGTCTTCGGCAGTAGCAGGTCGCTTGCCTCGTCGCCGGCTGCGAGCGTGTCGCGCAATACGTTCAGGAACAGCTGTGCGGAGGCGCCATCGGGCGGCGTGTTGAGCGCGGAGACGCACAGCGGTCGCCAGAGGTAATGACCGATGCGCCCGTCCTGCCCGTGCCGCGTCAGCAGTTCCGCGACGCTTGTGTCGGACGCCAGCCGGAACCCGTCGCGGCGCAGGGACAGCATGAAGCGCACCGCACCGATCCGATCCGGAAAAGGCAGGCCGCCCGCAAGCAGCAATCCGAACAGCAGTCCCAGCGGCGCCGGCAGCCAGAGCGCGCGCAGCGCGAAGCCGTCAGCATAGCGAAGCTCGAGGGGGCAGCGCAGCACGGCATCGGAGGGCACGCCGACCTGCCGCATCAGGCGCAGCAACTCCGAGTACGCGCCGCTCAGGATGTGCTGGCCGTTGTCGAGTTCGATGTCCCGCGTCGTCACGCGGCGCGCGCGGCCGCCCGGCACCGGGCTGGATTCGAACAGCGTCACTGGCACGCCGCGCGCGGCGAGCGTGACCGCGGCTGCGCAGCCGGCATATCCTCCACCTACGATCGCTACCCGCGAATCCACGTTTTCCAGGCGATCCAGAGCTTGCGTAGCGGCGTGAGCGAGGTGCGGTGGCTGAGGACCCGGAACTGGCCCTGCTCGATCTCCTGCAGCAATGCCCGGTAGATGGCGGCCATGATGAGCCCGGGCCGCTGCGCGCTTCGGTCCCCGGGAGGTAGCGTGCCCTCGGCGGCATCGTAGTAGCTCACCGCGCGCCGGTACTGGAACTCCATCAGCTTGACGAAGGCGTCGCTGTGCTTCGCTTGCAGGATGTCCGAGGCTAGGACACCGAAACTGCGCAATTCGTCCATCGGCAGGTAGATGCGATTGCGGCGCGCGTCGTCGCCGACGTCGCGAATGATGTTGGTGAGCTGGAACGCGGTGCCGAGGTTCTTCGCGTAGTCCAGCGTTCTAGGGTCGCGGTAGCCGAAGATGCCCACGGCGAGCAGGCCGACGACGCCGGCGACGTGGTAGCAGTAGCGCTCCAGCGCCTTGAAGTCGAGGTAACGCGACTGGGTGAGGTCCATCTCCATGCCGGTGATGATCTCGTTCAGGCGCTCGGCGGTGATGCCGTAGGGCTGCAGGCCGGGCTGGAGCGCCCGGCTGACCGGGTGCTGCGGGTGGCCTGCGAAAAGCTTCGCGACTTCGTCGCGCCACCACGCGAGCTTGGTCTGCGCCAGCTGGGTATCGGTGGACTCGTCGACGACGTCGTCCACCTCGCGGCAGAAGGCGTAAAGCGCGGTGATCGCGCGCCGCCGCTCTGGTGGCAGGAACAGGAACGAGTAGTAGAAACTCGACCCGCTCCCCGCGGCTTTCTGCTGGCAGTACTCGTCCGGCGTCATGGCAAAAACAGGGACCATTCACGTTTTCCGGCGCCGGGAAACGGGGATGGTCCCTGATGACGGATTGTCACAGGGCTCTCCAGGCAAGCAAGGGCCAGTCGAACCACTTCAGCTTCGGGCGCTGGCGGAACATGTCGTAGCCGGCTGTGGCGAGCTTCTCCAGGATGCGCAGGCCGCCCTGGACGGTGATCGCGATCTCCCAGCGGGCGCGGCCTTCCAGTGAGCCGGACAGGGGGGCGCCCTCGATCATCAGCCTGCGCGTGCGGTCGCATTGGTGGCGCATCAGCGCACGCCAGGCGTCGTCGCAGCGGCGGGCGGCGATGTGGTCTTCGCCGACGCCGAAGCGGCGCAGTTCGTCCTGCGGTAGGTAGACCCGGTCCTTTGCCCAATCGATTTCGACGTCCTGCCAGAAATTGGCTAGTTGCAGGGCGGTGCAGACTGCATCGGACTGCCGCAGTTGCGTTTCAGACGTGCGTTTGAAAAGGTGCAGCAGGAGCCGCCCGACTGGGTTCGCCGAGCGGCTGCAGTAGTCCAGGACTTCGCCGAAGTCCGCATAGCGGCTTTTCACCACGTCCTGCGAGAAGGCGTCCAGCAGGTCTTCAAGGAGCGATAGGGGCAGGCGGTGCTCGGCGACGACGCGTGCGACATCCCGGAACAGGGCGTCGCCGGGGTCCGAGCCACGGGCAACCCGCGCCAGCTTCTCCCGGTAGGCGCCCAGCTTCGCCAGGCGGACCGGCGGCGGGTCCTCGCCCTCGTCGGCGAAGTCATCGGCGCTGCGGGCGAATCGGTAGATGACCTCCACTGGCCGGCGCAGGGCAGGCGGCAGCAGCAGCGAGGCGACCGGGAAATTCTCGTAATGATCGACGGGCACCGCTTTTCCGCAGGTTGGTCCGCTGGTTGATTCGCAGGGATTTCCGGCCTCTTCGCGCCGGGGGGGGGACTGCTTTCCACCGTATAATAAAGCCGTTTTGATTCCCGCTCTCTGCGCGAAGGTGGCGGAATTGGCAGACGCACTGGATTTA
>SXNB01000255.1 GCA_005777205.1 Burkholderiales bacterium
ATGCGAGAGCAGCACCACCACGCGCGCGCCCTTGCCACGCACCTTGTTCACCATCTCCTGCACGCGGCGTTCCTGGATGCCGAAGGTCCAGTCGGGGACGAAGTGGCGCGGGTTGGCGATCGGGGTGTAGGGAAAGGCCTGGCCGATCACTGCCACCGAGATCCCGTTCACGCTACGCAGGGTGTAGGGCTTGAACACCGGGTCCTCGAAATCGGTGGTTTTCACGTTCTGCGCCACGAATTCCATCGGCGCCAGTTCGCGATCCACCGCCTGCTTCACGCGCTCGGCGCCGTAGGTGAACTCCCAATGCCCGGTCATGATCTCCACGCCAAGCAGCTTTTGCGCCCCGATCATGTCGGCGCCTTTGGTCCAGAGCGCGGTGGCCGAACCCTGCCAGGTGTCGCCGCCGTCCATGAGCAGCGAGTGAGGTCGTGCCGCGCGTACGCGCTTGACCAGCACCGCCAGGTGCGCGAAGCCGCCGACCTTGCCATAGCGCCTCGCGGCAGCGTCGAAATCGAGGAAGGTGAAAGCGTGCGCCAGCGCGCCGCTGGGGGTGAGGTTGAACTGCCTGAGCAGCGCCTCGCCCACCAGGTGCGGCGCCTTGCCCAGGGCGCCGCCGACGCCGATGTTGACGCTCGGTTCGCGGAAATGGACTGGCAGCAACTGCGCGTGGCAGTCGGTGAAATGCAGCAGGCTCAGGTTGCCGAAGGCCGGCAGGTCGTACAACTCGCCCGCGGCCTGCGCGGCGCTGGCGCCGGGCCGCAGGCTGGCCCCGGCGGCGGCCGCCAGCGCCAGCAGTCGGAGGAATTCGCGCCGCTGCAGAACGGCCGCCTGCTACTTGTTGACCGGCGAGTTCGGGTCCAGCAGGTACGCGGTGAGATCCTTGATCTGCTGCTCGTTGAGCGTCTTCGAGTGCCCCATGCGCGGCATCTGCGAGCACAGGTTGTAGGCTTTGGAGTTGTAGATCTTGCCGTAGGTGTAGCGCTGGATCGCCTCGGAGGTGCCGCGGATCTTGCCGAAGTTACGCAGACTCGTTCCCAGCGTGCCGAAGGACTCCTCCTGCGGCGAGAGCTGGTGGCAGTTATAGCAGCTGCCGCCGTTCGCGATGTTTGGCTTGTCGCTCCAGGTCATGCCCTGGCCGCTCTGCGCCAGGCGCTGGCCGCGCTTCCAGTCGCCCAGCAGGCTGCCCTGCGGGAACGGGATCGACTTGAGGATCTGCTCCTCCAGCGGTTGCGAAACCTCGCGCGGCGGGTTGTCGTTGTGCAGGTTGCAGGCGCGCATGGCCGCGTCCAGCTCGAGGCGGTCCATGCCCGCGATGCCGCGGGCCTTGAAGTCCCTTTTCGACACCGCGACCAATTGGTCGAGATCAGAGGCGGCGATCTTCGGGCGCTCGCCGACGGGGAGCGGCGCGGCGCAGCCCGCGACGAGGACAGCGGTTCCGGCAAGCAGCAGGAAGTTCTTGGTCATGTCCGGTCTCCTAGCGCTTGGTGCCCGGGCCGGCGTAGGGCTCGCCCTGGCCGGTCACGGTGAGGTACTGGGTAATCGCCACGGTGGCCTCGGAGCCGAACACCGGCTCAGGCCAGCGCATCTGGCGATAGCAGTCCCAGATGCGCCACTGCATGGTCTTGACCTGGGCGTTGCGGACCAGGTACGAGGGCCAGGTGGCCACGATCTTGCGCACGCCCTCGGGCTGCGACATCACGGGCAGGTATTGCATGCGGATGCGCTTGTCGGCCTCGCCATGGCAGGAGCTGCAGGAGAAGTCCCAGGCGCCGGCGCGGTGGAAGAAGAGCTTCTGCCCCAGCTCGAAGGCTTCGCGTTCCTTCACGTGGCGGGTGCCGGGCGCCATGGGCACGCCGCGGGACTGTCCGGCGATATAGACGGACAGCAACTCCATCTCCGAGGGTCGGTCCGCGTTGCCGTACAGGCGCTGGGTGGCGTCCTGGGGGCTTCGGCTCTGCAGCGTCGTCATGCAGTGCAGCAGGCGCGTTTCGAGGTCCATCACCCGGTCGGCGTCCGCGAAGTACTTCGGCAGCTGGGCGTATGCGGCCTTCACCACGCCCGGGCCCTGGCCCAGGTCGCAGCCTTCCAGCGACACGTTCTTCGGTCCCTGCTTTTTCTTCCACAGCGCTTCGCCTTCGATCTCGAACAATTCCGCCGGACTGCCCTCGGCGATCATCTGCTGCCAGCGCTGGGTTTCCTTGCGGATGTCCACCTGCGCGTGCAGCGGCAAGGCCGCCGCAAGGGCGAGCGCCGCCCCCCCCATCAGGGTCTTCAACATGTGCCTCCCTCTCCTTTTTTAGGGCGACCGCCTCCTCAGGCGATCGTGCCGTCGGTCTTGTTGGTGACGCCCGTGTTGTCGAGCCAGCTCAATTCGAGCTTGTCCCCCTTCTGCCCACCCTTGAGGCGGAAGGAGAACACCGGGTTGCGGGATACCGCCTGGCTGACCTCGCCCTCGATCACGGTTTTCCCGTTCAGCTTCGCTGTCACGTTCTGGATGAAGTGGAGGGGAATGACCTTGCCGCTGGCGTCCTTGCGCTGGCCGGTTTCCATCGCGTGGCTCATCAGCACCCGCACATCGGTGAACCCGGCGCCAAGCGTCGCGCGCATTCTCATTGGTCCTGCAGACATGTTCGTTCCTCCCTAGCCGCCGCAACCGCCGATTGTGACCTTGACTTCCTTCGTCGCGACAAAGTGCTTGCCACCTGCGGTGGCGATGACGCGTACGTCAGAGGTCTCCCCCATCTTGACATTGAGCTTCACGAACGGCAGTGCGCCCTCCATGAACTCGAACCGACCCGCCAGCGGGAACGGGTTCTTCTCGATCAGCACCGCGAGCGCGGTGGTACCGGGAATATTGCTCATCACTTCGATCGGCACTACGGCGCCGTTCTCGGCGATTTGCGGCGCCTCGATGACGATGGCGGCGCTGGGCTCTGCGTTCGCGACACCCAGGCCCTTCAAGGCGTCGCCTGCGCTCTTGGCGCCGAACGCGCCCTTGTTCCAGGCGGCAAACGCCGCTACGGGCCGGAGCAGGCCGGCAACGAGCAGGGCGCCAAATGCAGCTGCGGTCGCCAGCGCCTTTCTACGGTTCATTTGCATGTAAACATCCTCCTATGAATCATTGTAGCGCTTGCCGGGCAGGCCCAATCAATTATGCTTATTTGGCCATCGCTACACAAGCGAAAATGATGTAGTGCGTCACTTGGGCCCCAAGTGGGCGCGGACGAAGCGCGCCGTGCGCTGCATCGCGTCCATCGCCGCCAAGTCGTCGGCCAGGGTGCGCGCCTCGCGCGGCCGGAAATCGAAGCCGCGGCCGACGCCGGGATAGACGATGACTTGCGCGTCGCGGCGCTTGGCCCGCAGGGCCTCGATGCCGGCGAGGATGGGGCGGGCGCGCTGGTACTGTTCCTGTTCGCCCATGAACACCAGCACCGGGACTTCGAGCCGCTCGAGCTCCGGGGCGAACTGGTAGACCTGCATCGGTTCGGGCGCATCCGGGTGCTGCCAGTGCGGGTAGTAGGACACGTAGCAGGCGGTTTTCGCCTGGCGGCCCCCGGTCACCATCGCCTTCAGGGCATAGTAGCCACCGCGGGTGTGCGAGACGACGCAGGTCCTCGACTGGCCGCGCGCCTCGGGCAGCGCGAGCGCGTGGTCGATCGCGCGCGCCGCGTCGTCTTCGAGGACCGGGTCGTAGCGCAACGGGAATTTGTCGATGAAGCGGCCACTGAAGAGATCCGGGGCCAGCACCGTGAAGCCGCGCGCCGCGAGCCGCAGCGGCACCAGACGCGTCAACTCGTCGATGCCGCGACGGCCATGCAGGAAGACCAGCACTGGAAAACGGCCTTCTCCCTGCGGCACGTGGAGTTCGAAGGGCACCTCGACCTCGCCGCTGCGATAGCTGCCTGGACGGGAGCGCACCTCGTGGTTCGCGGGCGCCGGCAGCCGGCCACGTTCCCACCAGTCTACGTCCCACCAGGCCTTCGTTTCGTCCTGCGGGAAGCGGGTGGTCGTCCACGGCGCCTGCGCCGCTGCTTCGACGCAGGCCAGCAGGAGCGCCGCCGCCAGTACTGCGTAGCTCAGCACTGCTCCCATGGCAGCCCATCATGGCGCCAGCCGGCAACCACGTTGCGCTGGTGGTTCTCGTTCAGGGGGCCCTCGAAGCCGCCCTTCACGTTGTAGACGCGGGAGAGACCGTGGCGCTCGAGCGCTTCGCCGGCTTCCTGCGAGCGGTTGCCGCTACGGCAGATGAGCACGATCGGGCGCACGGCGTGGTCGGTGCCGGCGAGCTTTTTCACCTGGCCGACAAAGTGCGGGTTCAGCTCCCAGTCCGGGCCGTCATTCCAGGCCACGTGCAGGGCCCCGAGCGGATGGCCGACGAACAGGTACTCCATCTCGCTGCGGCAGTCGATGAATAGCGCGTCCGGAGTGCGCTTGAGGAAGTCCTGCGCCTGCTTCGGGTCAAGGTGCTCCATGGTCCATTTTACTTCTGATCCTGCAGCGCCCCGAGCCGCTCCCTGGCGAACTCGGTGAAGGTGCCGACAAGCAGGGAAAGGTACCGTTCCCGCGTGTACACCACCGACAGATTACGCAACAGCCGAGGGGCGAGCGGCACCTCCACCAATTGCCCGAGCTGGGTTTCCTTGGCCATCGTAGAACGCGACATAATGGCGAAGCCCAGGCCGGTGGCGACCAGACCCTTCAGCGCCTCGGGGCTGCCCAGTTCCATCACGGTCTGCAGCGACTCCGGCGCTACCCCGGCCTTCTCCAGGTAATGGTCGATGACTTCGCGCGTGCCGGAGCCCGGCTCGCGGCTGATGTAGGCGTGCTCGGTGAGCGCCTTGGGCGCCACCGCCTTTTCCTTCGCGAGCGGGTGCGAAGGTGTGCACACCACGCGCAGCTCGTCCGTGCAGCAGACATCGGCGCCGAGCGAGGGCAGGTGCGTGTCGCCCTCGATGAAGCCAAGGTCGATGCTGCGCTCGGCGATGCGCGCCTGCACTGCCTCGGAGTTGGCCACGAACAGCCGCGGCGCCACACCGGGATGGCGCGCCTTGAACTCGCCCAGCACGCGCGGCAGCAGGAACTCGGCGACAGTAGTGCTGGCGCCGATCAGCAGCGGCCCCGCGATCTCGCCGCTCAGTTCGCGCAGCCGCGTGTCCAATTCGCCAGAGAGCGTGAGGATGCGCTCGGCGTACTCCAGTGCCAGCGTCCCGGCCGGTGTCAGCGAGATCCGCCCGTGCGCGCGGTCGAACAGGCGCGTGTTGAAGTATTCCTCGAGCTGGCGGATCTGGAAGGTCACCGCCGGCTGCGTCATGAACAGCGCCTCGGCCGCCTTGGTGAAGGAAAGGTGCTTCGCCACCGCGTGGAATACCTGAAGGCGCCGGTCTGCCATGCGGACATTATCAAACGAGCGCGGCGCATCATTCAAGGTGTTTATGGATGCGTTCGAACAAAGACTTTGCGGGCCTGCGTCGTGTCGTGAAGAATGGCGGTCCTGAAACTCGATCCTGAGCCCTCTGCCCATGTCCCGCCTCGTTCCGCCGCACGGTGCCCCGACCCTGAAACCGCTACTGCTTGAAGGACGATTGCACGACGAAGCCCTGGCGTGCGCGCAGTCCCTGCCGCGCCTGACGGTGTCCTCGCGTGAGAAGGGCGATCTGATCATGCTGGGCATCGGTGGCTTCACGCCGCTGGAGGGCTTCATGACGCGCGCCGACTGGCAGAGCGTGTGCGATGGCTATCGAACCGCGGCGGGCCTGTTCTGGCCGATCCCGATCACGCTGTCGGCAGATCCGGCGCGCGCGGAATCGATCCGCGTCGGCGACAAGATCGCGCTTGCCGATCCCGAGGGCGGCGCGCTGCTCGCGACCCTGAAGGTGAACGAGAAGTACGCCATCGACAAGGCGCACGAGTGCCGGTCGGTTTTCCGCACCACGGACCCGAAGCACCCCGGCGTAGCGATGGTGATGGCGCAGCCGGAGGTGAACCTGGCCGGATCGGTGCAGGTGCTTTCGGACGGCGGCTTCAAGGCGAAGTACGGCGAACTGTTCCTGACGCCTGCCGAAACCCGCGCCGCATTCGAGCGCCTGGGCTGGTCGCGCGTCGCAGCGTTCCAGACCCGCAATCCGATGCACCGTTCACACGAGTACCTGGCGAAGGTGGCGGTCGAGACCTGCGACGGGGTGCTGGTCCACTCGCTGCTGGGCAACCTCAAGCCCGGCGACATCCCGGCGGAGGTGCGCACGCGCGCGATCGCGGTGCTGATCGAGAACTACTTCCGGCCCGGAACCGTGCTGCAGGCCGGCTATCCGCTGGACATGCGCTACGCCGGGCCGCGCGAGGCGCTGCTGAACGC
>SXNB01000035.1 GCA_005777205.1 Burkholderiales bacterium
AGCCAGTTGAAGCAGTTCCAGCGCGCGGCGGACGAGGGCCAGCTGGTGCGCGTCTACGGCGAGGTGCGGTGCGGCTTCTTCGGCGCCGAGATGGTCCATCCCCGCTACCGGCTGGTGCGGGAGGGCGAGCCGCTTCCCGAAGCGCTGACGCCGGTGTATCCCTCGACAAAAGGGCTTTCCCAGGCACAGTTGCGCGCGATGGTGCGGGACGCCCTGGAGCAGGACCTGCTCGAGGAAACGCTTCCCGCCACGCTCCTGCGCGGGCATGCGCTGCAGGGCATCGCCGACAGCGTCCGCCTGCTGCACCAGCCACCGCCGGATGCCGATACCGCAGCCCTGATGGAACGCACGCATCCGGCGTGGCGCCGGGTGAAGTTCGACGAGCTGCTGGCGCAGCAGCTGTCCATGCGCATGGCGTACCGGGCGCGCCGCGGCCGCGACGCGCCGGCCCTGCCGGCGAACGGGGCGCTGCTCAAGCGCTTCCTGGCGAAACTGCCCTTCCGCCTCACCCGCGCGCAGCGCCGCGTCATGGCGGAGATCCTGAAGGACCTCGCCCAGCCGCACCCGATGCAGCGCCTGCTGCAGGGCGACGTCGGCAGCGGCAAGACCATCATTGCTGCGATCGCCTGCCTCGCCGCGGTGGATGCCGGTCGCCAGGCCGCGGTGATGGCGCCCACGGAGATCCTCGCCGAACAGCACTTTCGCAAGTTCTCCGACTGGCTCGCGCCGCTCGGCGTGCGCATTGCGTGGCTGCACGGCGCGTTGACGAAGGCGGAGAAGAAGGCCGCGCTGGCGGCGCTGGCCAGCGGCGAGGCGCAGGTCGGGGTCGGCACCCACGCGCTGTTCCAGGACGCCTCGGTGTTCGCGCGCCTGGCGCTGGCGGTCGTCGACGAGCAGCATCGCTGTGGCGTGAAGCAGCGTCTCGCCCTCAGGAAGAAGGCGGTGGCCCGGACTTCGCCTCACCAATTGATGATGAGCGCGACGCCGAGTCCGCGCACGCTGTCCATGAGCTACTACGCCGACCTGGACGTGTCGGTGATCGACGAGATGCCGCCGGGCCGTCGGCCGGTGGCGACCAAGCTCGCGTCGGATGCGCGCCGCGGCGAGGTGCTGGTGCGGATCCGTGAATTCTGCGCCGGCGGCCAGCAGGCCTACTGGGTGTGCCCGGTGATCGAGGAATCCAAGGAAGGCGACCTGCAGACGGCGATTGACACCCACGCGGCGCTGAGCGCGCAGCTGAAGGGACTGAAGGTGGGATTGGTGCACGGACGCCTTCCGTCGGCGGAGAAGGCTGCGGTGATGGCGGCGTTCAGCGCCGGTCGCATCCACCTGCTGGTGGCAACCACCGTGATCGAAGTCGGCGTCGACGTGCCCAATGCCTCGCTGATGGTGATCGAGCACGCCGAGCGCGTCGGCCTCGCGCAGCTGCACCAATTGCGCTGCCGCATCGGCCGTGGCAGCGTGGAGAGCGCGTGCATCCTGCTCTACGCGAGCCCGCTGTCCCAGGCGGCGCGCGCGCGCCTCAAGGTGGTGTACGAGAACGCGGACGGCTTCGAGATCGCGCGCCAGGACCTGGCGTTGCGCGGCCCCGGCGAGTACCTAGGCGAGGCGCAGAGCGGTGCGCCGCTGCTGCGTTTCGCCAACCTGGACAAGGACGAGCCGCTGGTGATCGCCGCGCGCGACGCGGCCGAATCCCTGCTGGATGCCGACCCGGCCGCGGCCGAGCGCCACGTCGAGCGCTGGCTCGGCGCGCGGCGGGATCTGTTGCGCGCCTAGCTGCTATCCTCCACGCATGGATGCGGCCCTCCTGCGCAGGCGCATCGACGCCTACGAACGACTCGTCCGGCTCGACAAGCCGGAGGGCGCGCTGCTGCTGCTTTGGCCAACGCTGTGGGCGGTGTGGCTGGCCGGGCGCGGCCAGCCGCCGGCCGAGGTGGTGTCCATCTTCATCGCCGGCGTGTTCCTGATGCGCAGCGCCGGCTGTGCGTTGAACGACTTTGCCGACCGGCGCTTCGACCCCATGGTCGAGCGCACGCGCAACCGCCCGCTCGCGGCCGGGGAAATCGCGCCGAAGGAGGCGCTCGCGGTGGCCGCGGTCCTGGCTGCGGTGGCCTTTGGCTTCGTCCTGTTCCTCAACGGGTTTGCGATCGCGCTGTCCTTTGTCGCCCTCGCGGTCGCGGCAAGCTACCCCTACACCAAGCGCTGGTTCGCGCTGCCGCAACTGCATCTGGGCATAGCGTTCGGCTTCGGCATCCCGATGGCTTACGCGGCGCTGCGCGGCGGCCTGCCCTGGGAGTGCTGGGCGTTGCTGGCGGCGAACGTGTGCTACTCGTTCGCATACGATACGGAGTACGCCATGGTGGACCGGGACGACGACCGCAGGATCGGCATCCGCACCTCCGCGCTGACGCTCGGGCGCTGGGACGTCGCGGGGGTGATGACGGCCTACGCCGGCATGCTCGCGATCCTTGCGGGCGTTGGCATCGGGTTGCACTTGGGCTGGCCTTTCTATGCGGGACTCACCGTTGCTGCTGCGATGATGCTGTACCACTACCACCTGATCCGCGGCCGCACGAGGCAGGGTTGCTTCCGCGCTTTCCGCCACAACAACTGGGTCGGCGCCGCGATCTTCGCCGGGCTGGTGGGTTCATTCCACGCATGAGCCAGGACGCGCTCGCCGCGCGGGCGCAGGCGCGCTGAGCGATGGCCTACGTCGACCTGCGCGATTTTCTGGGCC
>SXNB01000256.1 GCA_005777205.1 Burkholderiales bacterium
CATGAAGACCCCCGGCATCACGGTGCGGCCGCTGATCCTGATGGATGGCGGGCATGAAGTGAACGAGGTGTTTTTCGAGAACGTGAAGGTGCCGGTCGAGAATCTGATCTACGAGGAAGGCAAGGGCTGGACGGTGGCCAAGTACCTGCTCGGCCACGAGCGCATGAACACCGGGCGCATCGGCGCCTCGAAGCGCGAACTCGCCAAGCTGAAGGATTTCGCTTCGAAACAAGCGGGCGACGACGGCCGGCCGCTCACCGAAGACCCGCGTTTCCGCGACAAGCTGACGCGCGTGGAAGTCGAATTGATGGCGCTGGAGATTACCAACCTGCGATTCCTGGACCAGATGCGCCGCAGCGGGCAGCCCCCGGGGGCTGACGTTTCCATGCTCAAAATCAAGGGCACCGAAATCCAGCAGGTGCTCACCGAGCTCTCGATGCAGGCGGTGGGGCCGCTCGCGCAGCCGTTCAAGGCCGTCGCCAACGACCCGGATTTCGACCGCTTCACCGCGGGTCTGGCGCCACGCTACTGCAACTTCCGCAAGACCTCGATCTACGCGGGCTCGAACGAAATCCAGAGAAACATCATCTCCAAAATGACCCTGGGGCTCTGACCATGAACTTCGACTACAACGAAGAGCAGCAGCTTCTCGCCGACTCGGTGCGGCGCTTCCTCGCCAAGGACTACGGCTTCGAGGCGCGCAAGAAGATCGTTTCCTCCAAGGACGGTTGGAGCGCGGAGGTTTGGGCGCAGATCGCCGAGATGGGGATCATCGGCCTGCCGTTCTCGCCCGACTTCGGCGGCTTCGGTGGCGGTGCAGTCGACCTGATGGGCGTGATGGAGGCCGCGGGCGATGCGCTCCTGGTCGAGCCCTACCTGCCCACCGTAATGGCGGGAAAGCTGGTCGCGCGCGCCGGCAGCGATGCGCAGAAGAAGGCGATCCTGCCGCAGGTGGTGGAGGGCAAGCTCAAGCTTGCGTTCGCGCACACGGAGAAGGGCGTCCGCTACAACTTGTCGAAGGTCTCGGCGAGCGCGAAGGCGGCTGGCGCAGGCTGGGAACTCACGGGCGAGAAGGCCGTGGTCCTGGGCGCGACGGCGGCCGACAAGCTTGTGGTGTCGGCGAACACGGGCAAAGGCATGAGCCTGTTCCTCGTGGACGCGAAGGACGCCAAGCTGAAGGGCTACGTGACGCTGGATGAAATGCGCGCCGCGGATGTGGTGCTCAAAGGCACGAAGGGCGAAATGCTCGGCGCCGAAGGCGGCGCCCTCGCGCTGGTGGAAGAAGTCGTGGATTACGCCACTGCCCTGGTCTGCGCCGAGGCGGTCGGCACGATGAAGTTCAGCTGCGATACCACGCTGGAGTACCTGAAGACGCGCAAACAGTTTGGCGTCACTATCGGCAACTTCCAGGCGCTGCAGCATCGCATGGTGGACATGTACGTCAGCTACGAGCAGGCGAAGTCCATGGCCTGCCTCGCCTGCAGCAAGGTCGATTCGCCGGCGGATGCCAAGGACCGCGCCCGGGCGGTGTCGGCGGCCAAGATCAAGATTGCCGATAACGCGCGCCACATCAGCCAGGAGGCCATCCAACTGCATGGTGGCATGGGCATGACCGATGAAATGAAGATCAGCCACAGCTTCCGGCGCCTGACCATGATCGCGCAGCAGTTCGGCGACGCCGAGCACCACCTCGCGCGCTTCGCCAAGCTGAGCTGAAGGCCGCCGCTCATGTCGCTTAACAAGGCCTGGACCGTCGCCAGTTTCCCGACCGGGGCGCTGGCCGAGGGGAATTTCAAGCTGGTGGAATCGCCCGTGCCCGCGCCCAGGGGCGGCGAGGTGCTGGTGAAGAACCTGTGGCTGTCGCTCGATCCATACATGCGCGGGCGGCTGTCCCAATCCAAGAGCTACACCAAGGGCGTCGAGATCGGCGACGTCATGACCGGAGAGACGGCGGGCGAGGTCGTCGAGTCGAAGCATCCGGGCTTCAAGTCCGGCGACAAGGTCACCGCGCCCTCCGGCTGGCAGCTCTACTGGGCCGGCAAAGGCGAGCTGCTGACCAAGGTGGATGCCTCGAGAGTGCCGCTGTCCTATTTCCTCGGATGCCTGGGCATGCCCGGGCGCACCGCCTACTTCGGCATGAAGGACATCTGCGCGCCGAAGCCGGGCCAGACGGTCGTGGTGTCCGCGGCATCGGGCGCGGTCGGCAGCGTCGTCGGCCAAATTGCCAAGGCCTGGGGCTGCCGCGCGGTCTGCATCGCCGGCGGCAAGGCCAAATGCGATTATGTCACCGGTGAGTTGGGCTTCGATGCCTGCGTGGACTACAAGGGCGGGAACCTGTTCCGCGACCTGAAGGAAGCCTGCCCCAAGGGGATCGACGCCCACTTCGAGAACGTCGGCGGAGAGATCCTGGATACCGTGCTGCGCCTGATGAACGTGAAGTCGCGTATTGCCGTGTGCGGCCTGATCTCGGACTACAACACCGCCGAGCCCTACGGGGTGAAGATGTTCCGCTCGATCCTGGTCAACCGCATCAAGGTCCAGGGCCTGATCGTGTTCGACTGGCTTGAGCGCTATCCCGAGGGCAACAAGGCCCTGCAGGAACTGGTCACCGCGGGCCAGCTGAAGACACGCGAATCGGTGCTGGAGGGCATCGAGCAGGCGCCGCAGGGCCTCATCGGTCTGCTCAAGGGCACAAACTTCGGCAAGCAACTGGTCAAACTAGCCTGAGGATTCCCATGATCGAGCTTTACACCTGGCCGACCCCGAACGGCCACAAGGTCCACATTATGCTGGAGGAGACGGGCACGCCCCACCACGTGATACCGGTGGATATTGGCGCGGGCGACCAGTTCAAGCCCGAATTCTTGAAGATCTCGCCCAACAACAAGATGCCGGCGATGGTGGACAGCGACGGCCCAGGCGGCAAGCCGATCTCGATTTTTGAGTCTGGCGCGATGCTGGTCTACCTTGCCTCGAAGACCGCCCGCTTCCTGCCGAAGGACCTGCGCGACAAATGGTCCACGCTGCAATGGCTCATGTTCCAGATGGGCGGCGTTGGGCCGATGCTTGGGCAGGCACACCACTTCCTCGGCTACGCGCCGGAGAAGATTCCCTACGCCATGAACCGCTACTCGAATGAAGCCAACCGCCTTTACGGGGTCATCGACCGGCGGCTGAGGGTATCGAAGTATGTCGCTTGCGGCCAGTACACCATCGCGGACATGGCGATCGTGCCCTGGCTGCGCTTTCCGGAGCGCCAAGGCGTCGAGATCGAGAAGTACCCGTCGCTGAAGAAGTGGCGCGACGCTATCCTCGCGCGGCCTGCGGTGCAAAAGGCGATGCGGGTGCTGGCCGAACGGCGCAAGCCGCTGAATGAGATTACCCAGGCGCAGAAGGACAACCTCTTCGGCGCCGCGCAGTATGCCAAGCGCTGAACTGAAAGCTAAGGTCGCCTGGATCACGGGCGGCGGCAGCGGCATCGGCCTCGCCGGTGCGAAGGAACTGGCTGCCGCGGGCGCGCATGTGGTGATCTCGGGCCACACCCAACGCACCAACGACAGCGCGCTCGCGGAACTGAAGAAGATCGGCAGCGCGGAAGCGATCCTGCTCGAAGTCTCGAGCCAGAAGGCGGTGGCCGACGTAGCGGCGGACATCGAGAAGCGCCACGGCCGCATCGACATCCTGGTCACCAGCGCCGGTACCAACATCAGCGGCCCAAGGCGCAGCCTCAAGGCGATGAGCACCGAAGGCTGGGACGAGGTGGTGCGCATCAACCAGGACGGGCTGTTCTACTGCTGCTACGCGGTATTGCCGGGCATGCGCGCGCGCAAGAATGGCCTGATCATCAACATCTCCTCGTGGGCTGGCCGTTACGCCAGCGCCCTGACCGGAGTCGCCTACAACGCCACCAAGCGTGCGGTGATCGCGATCTCCGAGTCCATCAACATGGAGGAGTGCATGAACGGCATCCGCGCCACCTCCATCCTGCCCGGCGAGGTGGCGACGCCGATCATGGAGAAGCGCCCGGTGCCGCCCTCCGCGGAGGAGCGCGCGCGCATGGCGCAGGCGGAGGACTTCGGCAAGGCGATCCTGTTCGTGGCCACGATGCCGGCGCGCAGCTGCGTCAACGAAATGGTGATCGCGCCGACCTGGAACCGCTTCTACCTCGGCGGCCTCGAAACCCCGAAGAAATAGGGACAGACCACGTTTTCCCGGTGACGGACGGAAATCGTGGTCTGTCCCTGTTTTTGAGGGTCTGCCTGCCGTTTCTGGCGGGCTATTTCGTTGCGTACATCTACCGCTCGGTCAACGCCGTCATCGGGCCGGACCTGGTGAGGGAGTTCGGCCTCTCCGCCGGCGCGCTCGGTCTCTTGTCCGGGATCTACTTCTTCGCTTTCGCGGTATTCCAGCTGCCGCTGGGCGTGCTGCTGGACCGTTATGGGCCGCGACGGGTTAACGCCTCGCTGCTCCTGGTTGCCGCGGGCGGTGCGATCTGGTTCACGTTCGCAGATTCCATGCTGGAACTGACGCTGGCGCGAGCGGTGATGGGCCTGGGCGTGTCAGCAGGCCTGATGGCCGCCCTGTCCGCGTTCGCACTGTGGTACCCAGCCGAGCGGCTCGCCACCATGAACGGCGTCGCCTTCGCCTCCGGGATGCTGGGCGCGATCGCGGCCAGCGTGCCCCTGGAATTCGTGCTGCGCAGCCTGAGCTGGCGCGAAGTGTTCCATGGCGTGGTCGCGCTCAACGTCGCGGTCTGCCTGGTGCTGTTCTTCGTCGTGCCTGAGAGGCTCGGCGCCGGGCGCACCTCGGCGCTAGGCGTGCAGCTGCGGGAGTTCGCTGCGGTGGCGCGCGATCCCGCCTTCTGGCGCGTCGCGCTGTGCATTGGTTCGAGCCAGCTCGCCGCGGTGTCGCTGAGCACGCTGTGGGTGGCCACCTGGCTGCGGGACGTGGCGGGCTACTCGCAGGCGCAGGTCGCGCAGTCGCTGCTGCTGTTCAGCGTGGTGATGATCGGCGGCTATCTCGGCTTTGGGCGTGTGGCTGACCGGAGGGTGCGCGGCGGGCGCAGCACCCTGCCGCTGCTGGCGGGTGGGATCGCGATCGCTTCGGTCTGCCTGCTGCTCCTCGCCGCCGGTGCGAGGACCGGGGTGCTTGTGCTCTGGAGCGTCTTCTTTGGCGGCGCCACTTCGGTGGTGCTGTCCTACTCCCTGTACTCGCGCCGCTTTCCCAAGGAGATGGCCGGCCGGGTGAACACCGCGCTGAATGTATTCGTGTTCGTCGGTATGTTTACCGGCCAGTGGGCGGTGGGGCTGGTGCTCAACTTCTGGCCCCAGGTCGGCGCCGGGTACGCGCCCGAAGCCTACGCCTGGGCGCTGGGCGGGCTCTGGCTGGTGCAGGCTACGGGTCTTACTTGGCTCTGGAGCGGCAGGCGGCTGCTGCAAATATAACCGATCGGTTACATCCTACCCACCCCAGTGCAGCGCTAGTCGTGCGCTACGGGGGATACATGAGCTAGGTGCGTTACTTCGCCGAGCGCGCCCGGAAGGTGCCGATGGCTTTCGCCACCAGGTCGCCAGCTTCATTCCGGACTTCGCCCTCGCAGAAAATCGTGGTCTGTCCCGCCTGCGAGACGCGCCCCTCGGACTTGAGCACGCCAGTGGAGGTGCCGATGAATTGCGTGGACAGGTCGATGGTCATGATCGAGCGCGGCGGGTTGTAAAGCGTGCGCGCCGACATGGACAGCGTGATGTCCAGCAGCGACAGGATCGAGCCGCCGTGCGCCGTGCCCCAGCTGGTCATGAACTCCGGCCTGATCACCATGGACAGGCGCGCCACGCCTTTTTCCAGGGACTCCACCCGGATCCCGAGGTGCTCCGAGAACGGGATCTTCTTTGTGAACTCGTACGTGTCCTGCGAAACGGGGGAGCCAGCGCTCATATGATCATCGCGCCGCCGTCCACTGGGATGGCGTGCCCGGTGATGTGCCGCCCGGCTTCCGAGGCAA
>SXNB01000257.1 GCA_005777205.1 Burkholderiales bacterium
CAAGGAAGTGCTGGCCTCGCGCGGACTCACGCTGGGCATGAAGCTGGAGAACTGGCCGCCTGCCGGTCTCGAGCACCACAGGGCATAAGGAACGCACCATGCGTCACGGCCACGGACTCCGCAAGCTCAACCGCACGACCAGCCATCGGCTCGCCATGTTCCGCAACATGGCGAACTCGCTGCTCGCGCACGAGGAAATCACCACCACGCTGCCCAAGGCGAAGGAACTGCGTCGCGTGGTCGAGCCCATGATCACCCTCGGCAAGACGCCGACGCTCGCCAACCGCCGCCTAGCCTACAACCGGCTGCGCGACCGCGACACCGTGGCCAAGCTCTTCGGCGAACTGGGGCCGCGCTACGCCAAGCGCAACGGCGGCTACCTGCGCATCCTGAAGTGTGGCTTCCGCAAGGGCGACAACGCCCCGCTGGCGCTGATCACGCTGCTGGACCGCCCGGAGCCCGCCGCCGAGGCGGCGCCGAAGACGAAGGCTGCGAAGAAGGAAGCGGCGCAGGCTGCCTGAGCGTCCCCGTCCCGGGCGGCACCCGCTGGCACATCGGTTTCTCCGTGCCACAGCATGTTTCCGACTTCTGAGGTCCTGCCGCCCCTGGCGCGATTCAAGATCATCGACGTCGGCGCAATGGCGGCGGATGACGTCAACGACGCCTATGCGTTGCCTGACTAGGGTCGTCGCTTGCGACGTGATCGGGTTCGAGCTGGTCGTGGAGGAGCGCGAGAAGCTCAACCGGCTGGCCATTCCCGGGCGCCTCTACCTACCCTATGTGATTGGCGACGGCACCGAGCAGACCTTCCGCGATTGCAGCCATGCGATGGCCTCGTCGCTGTTCGAGCCGAACACCCCGCTGCTGGAGAGTTTTATTGACCTGGCGCATTACTGCCGCGTCATCGACAAGCAGCGCGTGATCACGCGCTGTCTCGATAACATTCCCGAGGAGGCGGGCGCCGATATCACCAAGATAGACGTCCAGGGCGGTGAACTGATGGGGCTGCAGAGCGCGACCGCGACGTTGCGCAACGTCGCCCTGGTTCACCCCGAAGCCGAGTTGGTCCCGCTGCATCACGGACAGCTCCTGCTGGCGACATCGACGCGTTCATGCGCACCCAGGGCTTCATACTGCACAAGATCGCGGGTGTCGCCGGGCGGATCCTCCGGATGTCCGCAGTGACGCTGCCGGCGAGCCGCGTGGCGAATCAGATGCTCTGGTCGGCTGTGGTCTATGTCTGCGACTTCATGTCGCTGGACAAGCTGTCCGACGGGCAGCTGATCAAGCTGGCGGTCGTCCTGCACGAGAACTACGGCTCCTACGATCTGGCCGTCTTTGCGCTCTGGGCCTTGGATCGCAGATCCGGTTCCTCGATCCAGCCGCGCTACGTGCAGCGCTTGGCGGCGGCCTGAGCATGGTGGCGCGGCGCGAAGCCCTGCTTGCCCTGCTCGGTCTGTGGCTGGGCCCCGGCCGCGCCTGCGCAGCCTCCAGCACCTGGAACGAGATGCCGGATGGCGGCCCCTACGTGCCGACGCCGCAGCTGGTGGTTGAGCGCATGCTCGAGCTGGCCAAGGTCGGGCCGAAGGACCTGGTGTATGACCTGGGTTCTGGCGACGGCCGCTTGGTGATCGAGGCCGCGAGGCGCCATGGCGCGCGCGGCGTCGGCGTCGAGCGCGATGCCGACCTGGTGGAACGCTCCCGGGCGGGGGCAATCAAGGCGGGCGTGGCGGACCGCGTCCGCTTCCTGCGTGGCGACATCTTCGAGGTCGACCTTCGCCAGACCACCGTCGTCACCCTCTACCTCCTGCCCGAGATGATGTTGCGCCTGTCGCCCAAGTTTCGCGCCGAACTACCGGCAGGGGCGCGCATTGTTTCGCACGATTTTCCGCTGACGGATTGGCCGCAGGCGGCCATGCTGCAGTTCGACTCGGAGGAAAAGGAGCAGAACCTGGGGATTGGCGCCACCCAGCTGTTCCTGTACCGCGCGCCCGGGCCGGGCGCGGCCGTGCCTAGGTCACCAGTATCGCCCGGTAGTCGTTGACGTTGGTGAGCGTCGGCCCTGTGACCACCAGGTCGCCCAGGGCGCTGAAGAAGCCGTAGCTGTCGTTTCCAGCCAGGAGCCTGCGCGCATCGATCCCGAGTGCGCGGGCACGGGCAAGCGAATCGGGGGCGAACAGCGCGCCCGCGTTGTGCTCCGAGCCGTCGATGCCGTCGGTGTCTGCGGCGATGGCGTGCACCCCGGAGATGCCCTCCAGCTCGACCGCGAGCGAAAGCAGGAACTCGCTGCAGCGCCCGCCGCGCCCGCCGGGCCCGCGAACGGTCACCGTGCACTCCCCGCCCGAGATCAAGGCCACCGGTGGCTTGAACGGTGCGCTGTGACCACGCACCTCGCGCACCAGCGCCGCCATGACCTTGGCCACTTCGGAGGCCTCGCCAGTGATCGAATCGCCCAGGATCACGGCCTCGACGCCTTGCGCGCGGAACACCCTGGCGGCGGCCTCCAGGGAATAGTGCGAGCTGGCGATGACGCGGTTCTCGACCGTCCGCTCCGGGCTGCGGAAGACTGCGGAGTCCGGCTTTGGCGTCTCCTCGCGCTCGCCACGCACGCCCGCGATCAGGTGCTGCAGCACCGCGCGCGGGGGCTTGATGTCGTAGCGGTTGAGCACGTCCATGGCGTCCTGGAACGTGGTCGGATCCGGCGCGCAGGGCCCCGAGGCGATATGCGTGGGGTCGTCGCCGGTGACATCCGAGATGATCAGCGCCAGCAGGTTGGTCTTGCACGCCGCCGCGAGCCGCCCGCCCTGGATATCCGACAGGTGCTTGCGCACTGCGTTGATCTCCTGGATGTTGGCGCCGCAGCGCAGCAGGTCGCGGGTGACCCGCCGCAGGTCCTCGATCGCGATCTCTGGCGAGGGCAACGTCAGCAGCGCCGAGCCGCCGCCCGAAATCAGCGCCAGCAGCAGGTCGGAAGAGCGCAGTGCCGCCGCAGCGCTCAGCATCTCGCGCGCCGCCTCCTCGCCGGCGCCATCGGGCACCGGGTGCGCCGCCTCGATCACGCGCACGCGCTCCAGCGGCAGGGCGTGGCCGTAGCGGGTCAGCGCCATGCCGCTGATCGGCTTGCGATCCGGCCAGTTCTGCTCCACGGCGCGCGCCATGGACGCGGCCGCCTTGCCGACGGCAAGTACCAGCGTATGGCCGTGGTCCGGCGGCACCGGCAGGTGCCGCGGGATGATCTGCATCGGGTCCGCCGCCGCGACGGCGGCGCGAAAGCTCGCCTCGAGCAGTTCCGCCGAACTCAGCCCGCCTTCTCCCCGAACGTGTCCTCGGCCGCCTCGCCGCCCAGCGCGTAAAGCACGGGGTAGGCCTCGCGGAACGCCCGGGTGATCTCCTCGGCCGGGACGTCGGCATGGCTGCCGCGGTCGCGCAGGTACTCCATGTGGCGGCGCTCGTCGGCATCGAAGGGGTGGAAGATGGAATCCTCGCGGCCGTCGAACTCCAATGGCTTGACGCGAAAACGCTCGCACAGGCGGCGATTGAACGCCGGGGTCGCCTTGACCCACTTCCCCTCGATGTGGAACTCGGTGTAGCCGTGATAGATGAACAGGTCGTTGCCCATGCGCTCGCGCAGGGCGGGGGTGGTGAGGTGGTTCTTGACGTCCGCGAACCCAACGCGCGAAGGAATGCCCGTGGCGCGGCCGCAGGCCGCCAGCAGCGCGGCCTTGCCGATGCAGAAGCCCTGTCGGGTCTCCAGGCAAGCCGAGCCCCGGAACACCGCGTCGTCTGAGAAATCGAGGAACGGGTTGTAGCGAATCTCGTCGCGCACGGCGTAGTAGAGCGCCACCGCGCGCTCCCGGTCATCGTCTCCGCGGGCATACTCGGCCGTGAACGCCGTGACGGCAGGGTGCGCACTGTCAATGTAGCGCGCAGATTCGAGGTATTGATTCATCGGTCTAGCTTCATCAGGCGGCGCGCGCCCGCGAACAGCGGGCTGGATTGCACCCCCAGGCTGTCGACCACGGAGAAGTGATTGCAGCCCGGCATCGCGATGTCGCCGGCGAAGGCGCCGCGCCAGCGCGTGCCCAGCAGCATGTTCTGGCGCTTGAACTCCGAGCTCTCGTTACCACCCACCGACGTCATGACCGGCGCGCGGGACGCCGGCTGCAGGAACAGGGGCGACAACCGGTAGGCCGAGGCCTCGTCCAGCCGCAGGTCCGGCTGCAGCCAGTCCGCCTGCACGAGCGGCCGCAGGTCGTAGACGCCACTGATGCCGAGTCCGCCCTTGTAGAGGTCGCGCGGCAGCCGCGCATCGAACACCGGCCAGAGCGCCGCCATCATCATCGCCGTGAGGTGTCCGCCGGCCGAGTGACCGGAGACGTACAGGCGGTCCTCGTCCATGCCGTAGTCCTCGGCGTGTAGCCACAGCCAGCGCGAAGCACGCAGCATCTGGCGCACGATCTCCTCCACGCTCACCTTCGGACAGAGGTCGTAATTGACCACCGCCAGCGATACGCCGGCGTCTACCCAGGCTGGGGCGAGGAACGAGAAATCGGTCTTGTCCATCGATCGCCAGTAGCCGCCATGGATGAACATCATGCAGCTGCCGTCGCCCTTGCGCGCCGGGAAGATGTCGATGGTTTCGCCCGGCGCCTCGCCGTAGCGCTGGTCCAGCGAACAGGTCATGGTCGCGCGTGCCCGCGCCGAAGCCGCCTGCCAGCGCTCGAAGTAGCGCCCGTGGTCGGGCACCAGGTCCCGGTTGTTGTACTCGCGCGAGTAGAACGCGTTGTCCGCCACCACCTGTGCCGACGCTTTCATCCCCGGTGCTCCCGCCACAGACCCAGCGCAATTTGCGCCGGACGGTCGGAGTAGGAAAACAGCACGCACTCGGCATCGGCGGAAAAGCTGGCTGGCTGCCAGCCCGGCACGACGAAGGTGTCACGCGGCTCGAAGGCGAAGTCCTGGCCGCCGATGCTCGCCTTGCCCCTGCCCTCGATCACCGAGTAGATGGTGGCGTCGCTGGAACGGTACGGTGCGGTCCGCAGGCCCGCGGGCAGCAGCTGGATGAAGGCGCCGATGGTCGGCATCGCCGGACCGCCAGTCGCGGGGTTGATGAACTGCATCTTGTAGCCATGGCAGG